>NZ_ATDO01000125.1:0-33793 GCF_000445085.1 Sphingobium sp. HDIP04
CCCCTCCCGCCTGCGGGAGGGGGAATGACGGCAACCACCCAACTCGACCAGCCGGCAAGCACAGAATTTGCCCACGCTGCCTGGCTTCACTCCGTTCAACAAGCTTCGCCTAAAGCGTCGCCTCGATCTCCCGCGCCGCCATGTCGGGATTGTCCGCCAGGCTGATCGGCCGGCCGACAACCAGGATGGAAGCGCCCCGGTCCAGCGCCTCGCGCGGCGTCACCGCGCGCTTCTGGTCGCCCATCGCGCCGCCCGCCGGCCGCACGCCCGGCACCACGAAGAAGCCGTCCGGCCAGGCCTTCTTCGCCAGCGCGACCTCTTCGCCGGAACAGACGATCCCGTCCAGCCCGGCGCTGCGCGCCAGGTCGGCCAACCGTGCCACCTGATCCTCCGCCTTGCCGCCAACGCCGATGTCCAGCAGGTCGCCATCGTCCAGGCTGGTCAGCACCGTCACGGCGACCACCCTGGTCTTGATCCCGGCGGCCGCCTTCGCATCCTCCAGCATGGCGCGCCCGCCGGCGGCATGGACGGTCAGGATCGCGGGTTCCAACATATGCAGCGCCTGCACCGCCTTGGCGACCGTGTTGGGAATGTCGTGCAGCTTCAGGTCGAGGAAGATGGGCAGGTCGAATTTCATCATCTCATGCACGCCGTGATGGCCATGGGCGCAGAAGAATTCGAGGCCCAGTTTCAGCCCGCCCACATGATGGCGCACCTGCTGCGCAAGGTCCTGGGCCTTGCGCAGGTCGGGCGTATCGATGGCGACATAGATGGGGCTGGTCATGCTGGTCCTGTGGTGGAAAGGGTAGGGGCCGCTGCCGGACTGTCGGCGGCGGCGGCGGGGAATGAAGGGGCGGAAGAGGGAGCGGCGGTTGCCGCGACCAGGGCGCGTTCGGTGCTCTCCAGCTTGCGCTTCATCCGCCAGCGCGTGGCCCGCGCCATGATCCAGAAGGGCAGCGCGCCCAGCAAATAGGCGCCGATCAGCAGGACCGGCAGCTTCGTTTCCATGACCAGGTCGCCCCAGAGGTTCACTTCCACGCGCGTGTAATTGGCGACGCAGAATAGCGCGAGGGCGACGGCGACGACGACCCAGAAGGCAGTCCGCAGAAATTGCATCAACGCTCCTATAGCTGCTGAACGGGCAGCTTAGGCGATTTTGTCGCGCTGCGGAAGCGCCTCGTCGGCAGGAGTGAAGGCGATGCGCAGGGAAAGCGTCTTTTCCGCGCCGGGTTCCATGCTTTCCATGCCCTCCGGACGATTGACGGCATCGGGCATGTGGCTGACCGGCTCCAGGCAGAAATCGCGGGAAAGGGGCGGCCGATAGACGTGGAACCATGACGCGCCCGATGCGCTCAGCACGATCCGCGTCCCGTCGCCCCGCCGGACGATGGCGCTGCCGTTCCAGCCGCCATAGACATTGTCGATCAGCCCGTCGCCCCGCACCGGCGCGCCCGCCGACCAGTCGCCCAGCGCATCCGCCGCAACTTCCCGCACGGGCAGCAGGTCGGCCGCGGCAAGCCACAGCCGGTCGGCCTGGAACTGGAGCGAGCTGTCTTCGTCCGCCTGGAAATAGGGGTGAAATCCCAGGCCCGCCGGCATGGCTTCATCGCCGATGTTGCGCAGCGTCAGCCTCATTTCGATGGCATCGTCGAACAGGGTGAAATGCTGCTGCGCCTCATAGGCCCAGGGCCAGCCGCCATCGCCGTCATATCGATGGGTCAGGTGCGCGCTGTCCTGCGCGACGGCCTCGACATGCCATGCGGATGTCCAGCCGATGCCGTGGATGCTGTGCGGATGATCTCCGAAATTGAGCGGCAGCCGCACGTCGCGACCGGCGAAGCGGAAGCGGCCATGGGCGATGCGGTTCGCATAGGGCACCAGCGGAAAGCTGGCCATCTGCAAAGGATCTGCGCTGTTTGCAGGAGCGGTGCGCAATATCTCCGTCCCCGCGAAGCGCAGCGCCGCCAGAGATCCGCCGACGGCAGGGGCGAGCGCGGCTTCCACCGCGCCCGCCTTCAAGGCGATGAGGCCGTTCAGCCGACCATGTCCTCAAGCTCTCGGCCCTTCGTCTCATGCACCAGGGCGCGGACGAAGAAGAAGGAGACGGCCGCGAAGAAGGCATAGCCGGTATAGGTGATCGCCAGGCCTGGCGACACCGCCAGTGCAGGGAAGCTGACGGAGATCAGCGCATTGGCGATCCACTGCGCGAAGCCGGAGACCGCAAGGCCCGATCCCCGGATCTGGTTGGGGAACATCTCGCCCAGCATGACCCACATGATCGGGCCCCAGCTCATGTTGAAGAAGATCACGTAGAGATTGGCGGCGACCAGCGCGATCACGCCGTTATTGCCGGGCAGCGACACCGCGCCGCCGGGCGCCGTGACCGCTGTCGAAAAGGCATAGGCGACGGTCGCCAGCGTCACCGCCATGCCCGCCGATCCCATCAGCAGCAACGGCTTGCGCCCGACCCTGTCGACCAGCGCGATGGTGGCAAGGCAGGCGCCGATGGACAGCACGCCCGACAGGATGTTGGTCTGGAGCGCATAATCCTCCGAAAAGCCGACCGCTTCCCAGAGCGTCGCGCCATAATAGAAGACGACGTTGATGCCGACGAGCTGCTGGAACACGGCCAGGCCGATGCCGGTCCAGACGATGGGGCGGATCTTGCCGCTGGCCTTGTCGATCAGGTCGCCGAGCTTGGGCCGGTGATGATCGGCGGCCAGGCTGTTGCGGATTTCCACCACCTTGCGCGATGCGGTCTCCGCGCCGAACAGGCGGGTGAGCACGGCATGGGCGCGCTCCTCCTGCCCGCGCGCCACCAGATAGCGGGGGCTTTCCGGGATGACGAGCAGCGCCAGGAAGTAGATCGCGGCCGGAATGGCCTGAAGCCAGAACATCCAGCGCCAGGCCGGAAAGCCCAGCCACAGCTCCGCCGTCGATCCGCCGGCATAGCGCGCCAGCACGAAATTGGCGACGAACGCGCCGGTCAGGCCGGATATGATCATCACCTGCTGCACGCTGGACAGCCGGCCGCGCACCGCCGCCGGAGTGACTTCGGAAATATAGACCGGGGAGATCACGCTCGCCGCGCCCACGCCCAGGCCGCCGATGATGCGCGCGACGATGAAGATGGCGGACGATCCCGCCGCTCCCGCCAATATCGCGCTGGCGAGGAACAGCACGGCCGACAGCATCATCACCCCGCGCCGCCCGATCAGGTCGGCCATGCGCCCGGCCAGGAACGCGCCGATGGAGGAGCCAACCAAAATGGCGCCGACATTGACGCCGATGCCCAGCTTGCCCAGGTCGAAGGCGCTTTCCAGCCCCTTCTGCGTGCCGTTGATGACGCCGCTGTCATAACCGAACATGAAACCGCCGATGGTCGCCACGGCGACGATGGCGGCGATGAAGGCCATATTGACCTTCTCGGCACTCCCTTCGGTCATTCCTGCTCCTCCGATATTATTCTAAATGGCTGCAATATAGGATGTTTGCCCGCGCACGCCGGGATCGAAAGCGAAAAGATCGCCGGCGCAGGGCTGCGCGACAAGCTGGTCGCTCGTCAAGCCCTTGCGCGCCGTGGTGGCATAGGCGACCGACAGGTCCGGCCCGCCAAAGGCGATCTTGGTGATGTTGGCGACGGGAAAGCGGACCTCCGTCATCAGCCTGCCCGCGGGATCGTAGCGCCGCGCGGCCCAGCCGGCGAACAGCCCGGTCCAAAGGCAACCTTCCGCATCGACGGTCGGCCCGTCGGGATAGCCTGCGCCGTCCTCTATCTCCACGAACAGCGCCGTATCGTGAAGCGTGCCGTCGGCGGCGATCCGCGTCCGCCAGATCCGCTTGCCGAGCGTGTCGGTGTGATAGAGCAGCGTGCCGTCGGGCGAAAGGGCAGGACCGTTGGTGATGGCAATGGGGGGCAGGCCGCTTTCGGTCAGCCGGTCCTGGTGCAGCCGGTAGAAACGCCCGCTATCGGCTGCCTCCCCATCGTCCATCGACCCGAACCACAGACCGCCCGCCGGATCGACGGTGGCGTCGTTCAGCCGGTTGCCGGGCCGGTCGGCCTCCGGCGCATGCAGCAAGGCGAAGCTGGCGGCATCCGGATCGAAACGATGCACGCCGGACTGCAGGCCCACCGCGAACAGCCCGTCCCGCGTCGGCACTATCCAGCCGACCTGGGCCGGCGCATCCCAACTGCGCGCCACGCCCAGATGGGGATCGAAGCGGTAGATGCGCTTCTGCTTGATGTCGACGAACCACAGCGCGGCATCGCGCGCCACCCAGACGGGGCCTTCGCCCAGGGTTGCGCCGACGCTCAGCACGCTTTCCGGAACGGGCGCCATGGCGTCAGCGCCAGCCCGCGTCGATGAAATAATCATGCCCGGTGCACATGCGCGCATCGTCGGACGCCAGGAACATGGCCAGCGCCGCCACGTCCGCCGGCATGATCCGCCCGTCCAGGCATTGCGCGGCGACGATCTCCGCCTCGCCCTCCGGCGTGTACCATTTCATCTGGCGCGGCGTCTTCACATTGCCGGGGATGATGGTGTTGACGCGGATATTGTCGCGGCCCAGGTCGCGGGCCAGGCTGCGCGTCAGGCCCTCTATCCCGGCCTTGGCGGTCTGGTACAGCACCAGGTCGGGCAGGGCGAGGTGCCAACTGATCGACCCGAAATTCAGGATCACGCCCCCGCCGGCGCGCTTCATCGCCGGGACCACGGCCTGCGCCGCGAAGAACAGGTGGCGCAGGTTCACCGCCATCCGCTCGTCCCAATAAGCGGGCGTGACTTCCTCGATGCCGTGACGGTCGTCATTGGCCGCATTGTTGATCAATATGTCGACGCCGCCAAGCTGTTCCTCCACCGTGGCGATCATCGCCTGCACGGCTTCGATGTCCCGAAGGTCGCAGGGGTGGAAGATCGGCGGGAAATCCGCGCCCTTCAGCCGCTCCGCGACCGCCTCGCTCTCCTCTTGCGCGATGTCGCAAAAGGCGACCCTGGCGCCTTGCGCGGCAAAGGCTTCGACCAGGCCTTCGCCGATCCCGCTGCCGCCGCCGCTGATGAAGACGCGCTTGCCCTTCAGGCTCGGATAGACGGCGCTGTTCATGCGAGCAGACCCCGCTTGGCGAGGTTCGCCATCAGCGCCGAAAGCCCGAAACTCCAGGGTTCGGCATCCTTCGACGTCACCACCCGGTTCACCAGCCTGCCCAGGCGCGGGGTAGAGATGGCGACGCTGTCGCCCACCTTGTGGGTAAAGCCGTGCCCCGGCTCGTCGCGATCCTGCACCGGCGCGAACAGCGTGCCCAGGAACAGGGCGAACCCGTCGGGATATTGATGTTCCGACAGCGTCTGGCGCACCAGTTCCAGCGGATCGCGGCTGATCTGGTTCATGCTGCTGGTGCCCTCCAGCCTGTATCCTTCCGGCCCGTCGATGGTCAGTTCCACCACGGCATCGCGCACGTCGTCGATGGTGAAATCACTGTCGAACAGCCGGACCAGCGGCCCCAGCGAGCAGGAGGCGTTATTGTCCTTCGCCTTGCCCAGCAGCAGCGCGGAACGCCCTTCGAAATCGCGCAGATTGACGTCATTGCCCAGCGTCGCGCCGATGGCCTGTCCGTCCGCGCCGACGATCAGCACGATCTCCGGCTCCGGATTGTTCCAGTTCGAATCGGAACGGATGCCGATTTCCGCGCCGGCGCCTACCGTGGACAGCACGGGCGCCTTGGTGAACACCTCGGCGTCGGGGCCGATGGCGACCTCCAGATATTGCGACCAGAGACCATCTTCGATCAGCGCCTGCTTGAGCGCCGCGGCTTCGGTCGAACCCGGCACTACCGCCCGGATGGACCCGCCGACCCTCTCCTCCAGTCGCGACCGGATGTCCGCCGCCGCGCCTGCGTCGCCGCGCGCCCGCTCCTCGATCACCCTCTCGATGGCGGACAGGGCGAAGGTCACGCCGCAGGCCTTGACGCATTGCAGGTCGACCGGGCTCAGCAGCTGCAGGTCCAGCGCGTCCAGCGCGCCGAGCGCCGCGCCGTCGGCCGCTTTGGCCGTGGGCAGCATCTCCACCAGTTGCGCGGCGGTGGGCGCAACGCGGCTCATGTCGTAGGCGGTGCCGCCCTGGACCAATATGGGACTGGGGCCTTCCGCCGTTTCCACGCGGCCCATGAACAGGCCGGACCGCCAGTCGGCGGGAAGGCAATCGAGCAAAGTGGAGACCCCCGGCATCATCGACTCCTAAGAACATACGTTATTGATAGCGCTACCAACACGACTGGCGACGGAAGTCAAGGGTGCTGCGACGGTAAAGCGGGAACTGCCCCTTCATCCGCGCATTTCCTCCTGGAAAAGGAGGCTGCACGCTCATGGCCGCTCGCGCATATTGGCAGGGGCAGATTCGTCTGGCGCTGGTATCCATTCCGGTGGAAATCTATGCCGCCACCAAGTCAGGCGCGCAGATCGCCTTTCACCAGATCCACCAGCCCAGCGGCAAGCGCGTCCGTTATGAAAAGACCGTCCCCGGCATCGGTCCGGTCGATCCTGAGGACATCGTCAAGGGCTATGAACTGTCCAAGGGCGACTATGTGCTGCTCCAGCCCGACGAGATCGAGGCGGTGAAGCTGGAAAGCAAGAAGACGCTCGAACTCACCCAGTTCGTCGACGCCAGCGAGATCGATGTCCTTTATTATGAGCGGCCCTATTATGTCGTGCCCGCCGACGACCTGGCGGAGGAGGCCTTTATCGTCCTGCGGGAGGCGCTGAGGCGGACGAGGAAGGTCGGCCTGGGCCAACTCGCCATGCGGGGCCGGGAATATGTCGTGTCGCTGAAGCCCTGCGGCCGGGGCATGGTGCTGGAAACGCTGCGCTACGCCGATGAGGTGAACCGCGCCCAAAGCTATTTCCGGGACATAGAGGATGCGAAGCCCGATGCAGAACTGCTCGACCTGGCGGAGACGCTGATCGAGAAGAAGACCGCGCCCTTCAAGCCCGACAGCTTCCACGACCGCTATGTGGATGCGCTGGAGCGCTTGATCGAGAAGAAGAAGAAGTCGAAGGGCCGCCGGATCATCGAGGAGGAAGAGGAGGGCACGGTCGCGCGCGGCAGCAATGTGATCGACCTGATGGCGGCGCTCAAGAAATCGGTCGGCTCCGGCACGGCTGCATCTGGCTCGAAACCGGTCGCGAAGAAATCTCCCGCCAAGGCCGCCACGCGAAAGACGCCCGCCAAGCCGGCCAGTCGAAAACGAGCCTGACCCATGGCTGATGCCGATCCGCTCAGCGCCTATAACCGCAAGCGCGATTTCCGCCGGACTCGCGAACCGGCGGGCAGGCGCGGCCGCAGGCAGGGCAACGGCTTCATCGTGCAGAAGCATGACGCGACCCGCCTGCATTACGATTTCCGCCTGGAAATGGACGGCGTGCTCAAGAGCTGGGCGGTGACGCGAGGGCCCAGCATCGATCCCGCGGACAAGCGGCTGGCCGTCCGAACCGAGGATCACCCGCTGTCCTATGCGACGTTCGAGGGGACGATCCCCAAGGGCGAATATGGCGGCGGCACGGTCATGCTCTGGGACGAGGGCACCTGGGAGCTGGTCCCCGGCAAGAGCGCGAGCGACCTTGAGAAAGGGCATCTCCACTTCATCCTGCACGGCCAGCGGATGCGCGGCGAATGGCTGCTGATCCGGCTGAAGCCGCGAGGTCGGGAAAAGAGGGAAAACTGGCTGCTGCGCAAGATCGAGGATGCCCATGCCGGCAGCGCTGACGATCTTATCGCCCGCAATCTGACAAGCATCAGGAGCGGCCGCACCATGGCGGAAATCGCGGCGGGCGCGCCGGCCATTTCGCTGAAGGGGAAGAAGGGAAAGGCCTTCGACGCGGCGATGGCGCAGGCCGACCGGGCCGTCCCGGCGAAGAGGCGCGCCAGGGCGGGATCGGACCGCCCGCCGCCCTTCCAGACGCCGCAACTGGCGACCCTGGTCGACGCCGTGCCCACGGGCAATGGCTGGATGCACGAGATCAAATATGACGGCTATCGCTGCCTGGTTTCGGCATCGGGCGGGAAGGTCAGGATTTTCACGCGGTCCGGCCTCGACTGGACGGATCGCTTCGCGCCCCTCGCCGCCGAAATCGCGGCGATGAACCTGCCCGGCGCCCTGATCGATGGGGAGGTCGTCGCGCTCGGCAGCGATGGGAATCCGGATTTCTCCACGCTCCAGCAGCTGTTGAAGGGGGAGGGGAAGGCGGCGCTGCACCTGTTCGCCTTCGACCTGCTCCAACTGGACGGGCAGGATCTGACCGCCATGCCCAATATCGGCCGGAAGGAAAAGCTGGCCGCCCTGTTGGGCGAAGGTGCCGCGCATGTCCATGTCGGGGACCATGTCGTCGGGGCAGGGGAAAGGCTGTTCCAGGCCATGTGCGGCGCGGGGCAGGAGGGGATCATTTCCAAGCGCGCCGACGCCCCCTATCGCGGCGCGCGCACGAAGAATTGGCTGAAGGTCAAATGCACCCGCCGCCAGGAATTCGTCATCGTCGGCTGGACCCCCAGCGGCGCCAGCGGACGCTCCATCCGCAACCTGCTGCTCGGCCAGCGGGAGGGGGAGGGGCTGGTCTATGCGGGAAAGGTCGGCACGGGCTTCAACGCGGCCAACAGCGCCGGGCTGGTCGCGGCGTTCGGCAAGCGGGGGCGCAAGACCGCCGCGCTCAGCGTGCCGCGCAGCGAAAGCCGGGGCGCCCGATGGGTTCGCCCCGATCTGGTCGCGGAAATCGCCTTTGCCGAATTCACGGCGGAAAATATCGTCCGCCATGCCAGCTTCCTGGGCCTGCGCGAGGACAAGGCGGCCAGGGAGGTGCGACGCGAGGAAGCCATGCCGACGCCTGAAGCCCAAAGTTCGATCCGGATCAGCAATCCCGACCGCCTGATCTTCCCGGAGGCGAAGATCACCAAGGGCGAGCTTGCCGAATATTACGCCCGCATGGGCGCGGCGATGCTGCCCTGGATCGCCCGTCGGCCGATCAGCCTGGTCCGCTGTCCGCAGGGCCGCGCAAAGAAATGTTTTTTCCAGAAGCATGACAGCGGCAGTTTCGGCGACCATGTCAAACATGTCCCGATCCGCGAGAAGGAGGGGAATGAGGAGGATTATCTTTATATAGAGGATAGCGATGGCCTGTTGGCCTGCGTCCAGAGGGGGGCGATCGAATTTCACGGCTGGGGTTCGGGCGTCGCGGATGTCGAGCGGCCGGATCGCATGATCTTCGACCTCGATCCGGACGAAGGGCTGGACTTCGAGGATGTGAAGAAGGCGGCGCGGGACATCCGCCGGGCGCTGGAGGATATGGGCCTTGCCAGCTTCGCCATGCTGTCGGGCGGCAAGGGCATCCACGTCGTCGTGCCGCTGACGCCGCAGGCGCAATGGCCGGAGGTCAAGGATTTCGCTGACCGCTTCGCCCGTGCCCTCGCCGCCCAGGAACCGGATCGCTTCACCGCGACGATGAGCAAGGCGAAGCGCAAGGGCCGCATCTTCATCGACTGGCTGCGCAACCAGCGCGGCGCCACGGCGGTGCTGCCCTATGTGGTGCGCGCCCGCGAGCTTGCGTCCGTCGCCGCCCCCGTCACCTGGGAAGAGTTGGACGGGATCGAGAGCGCGGCGCACTTCACGGTGAAGGACGCCGCCCTCCTGCTCGACTGCGCCTCCTCGCGAGAC
This sequence comes from Sphingobium sp. HDIP04, assembly GCF_000445085.1. NCBI lineage: Bacteria > Pseudomonadati > Pseudomonadota > Alphaproteobacteria > Sphingomonadales > Sphingobiaceae > Sphingobium > Sphingobium sp. HDIP04. The sequence continues at coordinate 9,698 of NZ_ATDO01000125.1, forward strand.
TTGCGCGGCTGGGGGGAAGCGCACCAGCCGCTGCCCGCTCATTAGGGCCGATCGCTGGCCAGGCAGCGTGGACAAATTCAAGACACGCCAGACTGAGTGATTTGGGTGGAGAGCGGACGTTTCTGATCCTCCCCATCGGTAGATGGGGAGGTGGCAGCGCGAAGCGCTGACGGAGGGGAAAATGCGCAGATCGTGCCATTTCCCCTCCACCACCGCTTTCAGCGGTGGTCCCCCTCCCCACGCTGCGCGTAGGGAGGAATTCATGTCAGCTAATGGCCATTTCCCGACATTTTCGAATTTGTCCACGCGGTCTAGGAAATCGTGGAAGGCAAGGAAAAACGGAGCGGCGGTCCGGTTCGGTCAGGTCGAAAGCCCCTCCAGCGGATTTTCGCCGCATCCGCCTTTTCTGCGCGGACGCTTTGTTGCATATCGGGAATCACCATGACGAAGCCGACCGAAGAAGCGCCCGAAAGCGGCGCCGCAACCCCCGCCTCCACCAACGAGACGTCCGACATGGCCTCCGCGGCCCGCAAATCGGCGGGCAAGGCCGTCTGGATGGGAACGGCCGTCGGCATCGGATCGGCCGCCATCGTCGCGGCCTTGCTCTACGCAAACAAGAAACGGGGCTGACGCTCCCGAAAGGCGAAAAAAGAGGCGGCATGGCCTTCGCTCCATGCCGCCCCATGATGCGACCCTTCCAGGGTTCTTTCTCCGCTCGGGCGGAGAATTCCTAAGCCGCGCCGCCGCTCAGATAAGCGATCAGTTCCGGCTTGCTGACCGTTGCGCTCTTGTCGGCATCTGCGGTGACGAATGCGCCATCGGCCCAGGCGGTCACCTCCGCGGGCGCGAGGGACTTGCCCGTCGCCTTCAGTTCCTGGTCCTTCAACGCCACCATCCAGCGCGAAAATTCCGCCTTGTCGAGTTGGCCGTCATGATTCTGGTCATAGGCCGGAAATTCGGTGTCGACGATGGACGCGACCGCATCCCCTGAGGTGGCGGGCTGGGCCTGGTTCCCCTGCGGCGAGGCGGGAACGGACTCCTGCGGGGCGGCCGCCCCCGCCTGCGCCAGGGCGGGCGTCGCTGTCAAAAGGGCGCTCGTCAGAAGAAATGCGCGGATCATCATCTGCTCCAAGGAACCGATCGGGCGAACTTTCACGGCGATAATAGCCAAATAAAACATGCCGTTCCTGACTTTTTGTTCATCCCTCTCCACTCATCTTCCGATTCGGTTCAGCTTGGCGACCGATGCTGCGATTAATGGGACGAAGCACGGAAAAGCGGCGGGTTTTTCCGGCGATTTGCCCCGCAAAGGCGGTGCTGCTAGGCGGCAGCGACATTCAACTCATGCACGCAGGATTCGCCCGATGGTCCCCCGTTACGCCCGCCCGCAAATGACCGCCCTCTGGGAGCCGGAAGCCCGCTTCAGGATATGGTTCGAGATCGAGGCGCATGCGACCGAAAAGCTGGGCGAACTGGGCGTGGTGCCGCCGTCCGCCGCCAAGGCGCTGTGGGACTGGTGGGCGACCGAGCCCGCGATCGACGTGCCCGCCATCGACGCCATCGAGGCGGTGACCAAGCATGACGTCATCGCCTTCCTGACCTGGGTAGCCGAACAGGTGGGCGACGAAGCCCGCTTCATGCACCAGGGCATGACGTCCAGCGACGTGCTTGACACCTGCCTTGCCGTGCAGTTGAGCCGCGCCGCCGACCTGTTGATCGACGACTTCGACAAGCTGCTGGAGGTCATCAAGCGCCGCGCCTATGAGCATAAGCTGACCCCGACCATCGGCCGCAGCCACGGCATCCATGCCGAGCCTGTGACCTTCGGCCTGAAAATGGCGGAGGCCTATGCGGAGTTCAGCCGCTGCAAGGCGCGCCTGATCGCCGCCCGCGCCGAAGTCGCGACCTGCGCCATTTCCGGCGCGGTCGGCACCTTCGCCAATATCGATCCCCGCGTCGAGGAGCATGTCGCCGAAAAGCTGGGCCTCGCCGTCGAGCCGGTGTCGACCCAGGTCATCCCGCGAGACCGGCATGCGATGTTCTTCGCCACCCTGGGCGTCATCGCCTCGTCCATCGAGCGGCTGGCCGTCGAGGTCCGCCACCTCCAGCGCACCGAGGTGCTGGAGGCGGAGGAATATTTCTCGCCGGGCCAGAAGGGCAGCAGCGCCATGCCGCACAAGCGCAATCCGGTGCTTACCGAGAACCTGACCGGCCTTGCCCGCATGGTGCGCAGCTATGCGCTGCCGGCGATGGAGAATGTTGCGCTCTGGCACGAACGAGACATCAGCCATTCGTCGGTGGAGCGCTATATCGGCCCCGACGCCACCATCACGCTCGACTTCGCGCTGGGGCGCCTGACGGGGGTCATCGACAAGTTGCTCGTCTACCCTGAGCGGATGATGAAGAATCTCGACAAGATGGGCGGCCTGGTCCACTCGCAGCGGGTGCTGTTGGCGCTGACGCAGGCGGGCGTCTCGCGGGAGGACAGCTACCGCTATGTCCAGCGCAACGCGATGAAGGTCTGGGAATCGGACGGCCAGCTATCGCTGATGGAATTGCTCAAGGCCGATCCGGACGTCGCCGCGGCGCTCACGGCCGAGCAGATCGAGGAGAAGTTCAACCTCGATTATCACTTCCGCCAGGTCGACACGATATTCCGCCGGGTGTTCGGGGAACAGGACCAGGCCGGCTAAGCCAAGCCCAACGCCGCTTACCTGTGCTCCCGCGAAGGCAGGAGCACAGTTCCGCCCTGGCGGATCACTCGACGATGGAGCTGGCCCCTCCCAGGCCACCTGTCTCCTTATCGGCGGAAAGCCGTCAATGCGGAACGGCGTCGGATTGCCGCCGGATCAATTCGTAATCCAACAGCAGATGCGACGGCTTTTCCTCCGACTTGCCCTTGCGCGCCTTGATCTGCCGCACCAGCAACTCGACGGCGGCGCGCGACATGGCGCTGATCGGCTGGCGGATGGTCGTCAATTCGGGCCAGATCGTGGTCGCCAGCGACGTGTCGTCGAAGCCGCATACGGTCAGGTCGCCCGGCACGTCCAGCCCGCTGCGATGAGCAATGGCGACGGCCGCCGCCGCCATGTCGTCATTGCTGGCGAAGATCGCGGTCGGCGGCTTGGGCAGCGCCAGGATTCGCTCCGCCGCGTCCAGCCCGGATCGATAGGTGAAATAGCCCTGTTCGACCAGCGTCTCGTCCGGCGCGATGCCCGCTTCCGCCAGCGCGTCGCCATAGCCCTCCAACCGGCGCCGGCTGGCGCTCTGGTTCGGATGACCCTTGATGAAGCCGATGCGGCGATGACCCAGCGCGATCAGATGGCGCGTCATCGCCAGCGCGGCGGCATGGTCGTCGATGCTGACCGCCGACATGTCGGCGGGCGCCTCCCCGGTGGCGACGGCGACGGCGACCAGGTCCGCCGCCTTCAGCGCGTCCTTCATCGCCTGGTGGTCGCACAGCGGCGGCGGCAGGATGACGCCGTTGATCCGGCCGCGCAACAGATGGTCGACCACAGTGCCGACGGCGGTTTCCTCATCCCATTTCTCCACCACCAGGTCGACGCCGCTGCGGCTGGCCTGGTCCAGGCTGCCGACCAGGAATTCGCTCAGATAGGATGCCGAAGGGTTGCTGTAGAGCAGGCCGATGCGAGTTTCGTCCCCGCCCGCCAGGCTGCGCGCGGCGGCGCTGGGCGAATAGTTGAGCGCGGCGATGGCCGCTTCCACCTTTTCCTTTGTGGCGCTTCGGACGATCTGTTCGCCGTTGATCACGCGGGACACGGTCATGGGCGAAACGCCCGCATGTTTCGCGACATCGTTGATGGTCGGAGCGTTGCGCTGCCGCCTAGAGCTTCTCGGTTCCATGAGCGTAATGGTAACGGGAAGCTCGCCCGATACTAAGCAAAATCCTCCATCGTCTTTTCGGATCGCGTCAATTACGGCTCTTGGCGCGGGGATGGCCGCTCGCATCCAGCACGGTTTCCATCGCGACATAGGTGGAGGTGCTGGCGACATGGGGCAGGCTGGAGATCTTCTCCCCCAGCACGGCGCGGTAACGGCGGATGTCGGCCGTCCTCACCTTCAGCAGATAATCGAAGCTGCTGGCGATCATATGGCATTCCTCGACCTCGGGAATGCGGCGGACGGCGGCGTTGAACTCGTCCAGCGCCTTTTCGCGCGTGTCGGACAGCTTCACCTCGGCGAAGGCGACATGGTCCATGCCCAGCTTCGCCGGATCGACGATCGCCCGAAATCCCCGGATCACCCCCGTTTCGATGAGGCGGCGCAGGCGGACCTGGCAGGGCGTCTTGGACAGGCCCACCGCCTGGGCCAGGTCGGTGACGGTCATGCGGCCGTCCTCTATGAGGGCGGCGACGATCTTCCGGTCGAATTCGTCCATCTCGATCGTCGGCGGATTTTTCATGGGCTTTGCCGTGGAAGCATGCTGTCGCGAAAACCATGGATTTTCCGACAAATATGATGGTCGGGGAGAGAGGATTCGAACCTCCGGCCCCTGCCTCCCGAAGACAGTGCTCTACCAGGCTGAGCTACTCCCCGACCGATAGCGGGTCCGTTTCGAGGCGGGCCCGCTGGGCAGGCCGCAGCCTATAGAGGTGGCTTTTCCGGCTGGCAAGCGGCCGTTGCGGTTTTTTTTGGGCGGTTCATAAAAGCCCCGCCTGGCGGAAGCTGAAACGCCCCTTTCGCCCGTGAATCACATGGTCCGCCAGCGCGATCTCGATCGGGCGCAGGCGTTTCGAGAGGGTCCGGGTCAGCCGGATGTCGGCCCAGCGCGGAAGGGGGCTGTCGGGCCGCTGCTGCTCGATCGCCAGCCAACGGCTCTCCCACCGCAGCAGCGCGTTCACGGTGTCGCGCCAGTCCTGATCGGCGCGCAGCCGGTGAAGCGGCTGCCATTCGTCGTCCAGGACGAGAAGGTTCAGGGAGGCGGGTTGCGGCATGCGTCGCAGAATGGCCCTGCGCCGCCCGGGCGGTAGGGGAAGGCTGGTCCTTTTCGGAGGAAGCGGCAGCCAATCTTGTCCGTTTCGCAGCATTTGGCGTCGGCGGGCCGCTTCGCTACAGGAGGGGGCAGCCCGCCAGAATCATGAAAGTGTCCGCATGGCATCCTCTCCGCCCCATTATGAGCAGCAATATCTGGACCTGATGCGGCACATCTGGCTGCATGGGGATGAGCGGATCGACCGGACGGGCGTGGGCACGCGGTCGATATTGGGCGCGACGATGCGCTTTTCGCTGGCCGACGACGCGGTGCCGCTGCTCACCACCAAGCGGGTCTATTGGAAGGTTGCCGCGCGGGAGATGCTGTGGTTCCTGACCGGCGACACCAACATCCGCGAACTGGTGCGGCAGGGCGTGCATATCTGGACCGACTGGCCGCTGGACAGTTACCGCAAGGCCACGGGCGAGGAAATCGACCGCGACGCGTTCGAGGCGCGGATCGTCGAGGATCAGGCTTTCGCGGCGCGCTGGGGCGATCTGGGGCCGGTCTATGGCGCGCAATGGGTGAACTGGCCGCGCTATGAGGAGGTCGGGGACGGCCTCTACCGCCGGGCGGCGCAGGGACATAACCAGATTGCCGATCTGGTCGAGGCGATTCGGACCAGCCCCGGCTCGCGGCGCTTGCTGTTCACTGGCTGGAACGTGGCGGAAGTATCGCGCATGGCGCTGCCGCCCTGTCACATGACCTATCAGTTCCAGGTGGCGAACGGGCGGCTGAACGGGCTGCTGTTCCAGCGGAGTTGCGACCTGGGGCTGGGCTTCGCCTTCAATATATTCGGCCTGTCGATGATCACCCGGATGCTGGCGCAGCAATGCGATCTGGAGGCCGGCGAGATCGTCTGGCAGGGCGGGGACGTGCATCTCTACCTCAACCACGCCGAACTGGTGGAGGAGCAGATCGGCCGAATTCCGTCGGGCAGCCCGAAATTGCGGATCAACCGCCGCCCTTCGAGCATTTTCGATTATCGGATCGAGGATTTCGAAGTGGCCGATTACGCGCCGCAAAGGCATATCGCCGCCCCCGTCGCCGTCTAGCGGAGGACGAGGCGCGGCCAGATGGGTCAGCAAGGCTTGCCTTTGCGGGTGTTGTAATATAATAATTGCACTGAGCAATATTATTGCAATGCACAAAAGGAGGCAGGATGAGCGACCGGATCGATTCGGACGCTGGAAGGGACGAGGCAGGGCGTAATCTGCCGCCGCTCCGGCTGCATGTGCCGGAGCCGAAATTCAGGCCTGGCGACAGCGCCGATTTCAGCGACTTCGACATTCCGCCCGCTGGTGCGCAGGCGCGGCCGGACGAGACGGCGCAGCCCGCCGGGATGCGCGCCCTCGCCTATGGGCTGGTCCGGGTGCTGGATGAGGAGGGGGCTGCGGTCGGCCCCTGGGATCCCAAGCTGCCGCCGGAAATGCTGCTCAAGATGCTTCGCAACATGGCGCTGACGCGGGCGTTCGACGCGCGCATGTTCCGCGCCCAGCGGCAGGGCAAGACCAGCTTCTACATGAAGTCGACGGGCGAGGAGGCCGTGTCGATCGGCGCCGCCGCGGCGCTGGCGAGCGATGACATGTGCTTTCCCAGCTATCGCCAGCAGGGCATATTGATCGCCCGTGGCTGGCCCATCGTCGACATGATGAACCAGATCTATTCGAACAAGGGCGACAGGCTGAAGGGGCGCCAGCTTCCCATCATGTATTCGGCGCGGGACGCGGGGTTCTTCTCCATTTCCGGCAACCTCACCACCCAATATCCGCAGGCCGTGGGCTGGGCCATGGCCAGCGCGGCGCGGGGCGACACGCGGATCGCGGCGACCTGGTGCGGGGAAGGGTCCACGGCGGAGGGCGACTTCCATTCGGCCTGCACCTTCGCCAGCGTCTATCGCGCGCCGGTCATCATGAATGTCGTGAACAACCAGTGGGCGATCAGCAGCTTTTCGGGCTTTGCGGGGGCGGAGGCGACGACCTTCGCGGCGAGGGCCATTGGCTATGGCATTGCAGGCCTCAGGGTCGACGGCAACGATGCGCTGGCGGTCTATGCCGCGACGCGCTGGGCCGCGGACCGGGCGCGGGCCAATGCGGGCCCGACCCTGATCGAACATTTCACCTATCGGGTCGAAGGGCACAGCACGTCGGACGATCCCAGCGCCTATCGTTCCGCCGACGAGGCGAGCCACTGGCCGCTGGGCGACCCCATCGCACGGCTGCGGAAACATTGCATCGCGCTCGGCATCTGGGATGAGGAGCGGCATGCGGCGATGGACAGGGAACTGGCCGAAACGGTCCGCGACGCGGCGCGGGAGGCGGAGAAGAACGGCATCCTCGGCCACGGCCTGCACCACCCGATGGAATCGATGTTCGAGGATGTGTTCGAGGAAATGCCCTGGCACCTGCGCGAGCAGCAGCAGAAAATGCTCGACGAATGGAAGGCAGCCGGCCTGTGAGCGACATGATGAGCGAAGCGGTGACGGAAACCCGCGGCGATACGGTGCAGATGAACATGATCCAGGCGATCAACAGCGCTCTGGACGTGATGATGGAGCGCGACCCCGACGTGGTCGTGATGGGCGAGGATGTCGGCTATTTCGGCGGCGTCTTCCGCGCAACGGCGGGCTTGCAGCAGAAATATGGCAAGAATCGCGTGTTCGATACGCCGATCACCGAATGCGGCATCATCGGCGTCGCGGTGGGCATGGGCGCCTATGGCCTGAGGCCGGTGCCGGAGATCCAGTTCGCCGACTATATCTATCCCGCGCTGGACCAGCTCGTGTCGGAAGCGGCGCGGCTTCGCTATCGCTCCGCGGGGGAGTTCATCTCGCCCATGACGGTGCGCTCGCCCTTTGGCGGCGGCATTTTCGGCGGACAGACGCACAGCCAGTCGCCTGAGGGCATCTTCACCCATGTGTCGGGCGTGAAGACGGTGATCCCCTCGACCCCCTATGACGCCAAGGGCCTGCTGATCGCGGCCATAGAGGATAATGATCCGGTCATCTTCTTCGAACCCAAGCGCATCTATAACGGGCCGTTCGACGGCCATTACGACACGCCGGCGCGAAGCTGGGCGGGGCATGCGCAGGCGCAGGTGCCGACCGGCCATTACCGCGTTCCGCTGGGCGAGGCGCGGGTGGCGCGGACGGGCGAGGCGCTGACCGTGCTCTGCTATGGCACGATGGTGCATGTGGTAGAGAACAGCGTGGCCGAAATGGGCGTGGATGCGGAAATCCTGGACCTGCGCACGCTGGTGCCGCTGGACATCGAGGCCATAGAGCGGTCGGTGCGCAAGACCGGGCGCTGCATGATCGTGCATGAGGCGACGCGGACGAGCGGTTTCGGCGCGGAACTTTCCGCCCTGGTGCAGGAGCGGTGCTTCTACCATCTCGAAGCGCCGATCGAGCGCGTGACCGGCTTCGACACGCCCTATCCGCACAGCCTGGAATGGGCCTATTTCCCCGGCCCGGTGCGCATCCGCGAGGCGATCAACAAGATTTTGAAGGATTGAGGGGCTGTCATGGCGCTTTTTACGTTCAGGTTGCCGGACATCGGCGAAGGCATCGCGGAAGCGGAGATCGTCGGCTGGCACGTGAAGGTCGGCGACCGGGTCGAGGAGGACCAGCCGATCGCCGACATGATGACCGACAAGGCGACGGTGGAGATGGAATCGCCGGTCGCGGGCACCGTGGTCCGGCTGGCGGGCGAGCCGGGGCAGCAGATCGCCATCGGATCGATGCTGGTGGAGATCGAGACGGAGGGGGAAGGGGAGACGCCTGCTCCCACTTCTCTCCTCCCTTCCGGGGAGGGGCCGGGGGTGGGGGGCGAGCGAAGCGAGCTTGCCCCGGCCTTTGAAGAACAGCCGGCCCCGCCGGAAGCTACCCCCGACCCGTCTTTGAGAGAGAAGGGAGAAGTGCTGGCTTCCCCCGCCGTTCGGGCGCGGGCGAAGCAATTGGGGATCGATCTTGCCCAGGTGAAGCCCAGCGGCGATCATATCCGCCATTCCGATCTGGATGCCTTCCTGCTTTATGGGGCGGGTCAGGGCTACCGGCCCGCAGGCCGATCGGCCATGCGGGCGGACGAGGAGGTCAAGGTCATCGGCCTGCGCCGCCGCATCGCGGAGAATATGGCCGCCTCCAAACGCGCCATCCCGCATTTCTCCTATGTGGAGGAGATCGACGTCACAGCGCTGGAGGAAACCCGCGAGCAGTTGAACGCCCATCGCGGCGAACGGCCCAAGCTGACTCTGCTGCCGCTGCTGATCGTGGCGATCTGCCGCGCGCTGCCGGATTTTCCCATGCTGAACGCGCGCTATGACGATGAGGCGGGGGTGGTGACGCGCCATGGCGCCGTGCATATGGGCATCGCGACCCAGACCGACGCGGGGCTGATGGTGCCGGTGATCCGCGACGCGCAGGACCGCAATGTCTGGCAGCTCGCGGCGGAGATCAAGCGGCTGGCCGACGCCGTTCGCGCGGGCAAGGCCAGGTCGGACGAGCTGTCCGGCTCCACGCTGACGCTGACGTCGCTGGGGCCGCTGGGCGGGGTAGCGACGACGCCGGTCATCAACCGGCCGGAAGTCGCGATCATCGGCCCGAATCGCATCGTCGAGCGGCCGGTGTTCCGGGGGAAGGAAGTGGTGCCCGCCAAGCTCATGAACCTGTCCATCAGTTGCGACCATCGGGTGGTGGATGGATGGGATGCGGCGAGCTTCGTCCAGGCGGTGCGGAAGTTATTGGAGACGCCGGTTCTATTGTTTGCGGATTGAGAGGCGGTATCCCATTGCTCCCCACGCTGCGCGTAGGGAGGATTAGTTTGCGCTCTCAACGTACCGTGGCGCGATAACTGAGGCGACCGCTTTCGCCGGGGGATATTTCGTCGGGGACGGTCCAGCGGATATGGGTGATGTCGGCGGGGACTGCGCGGCGGGTGCCGCCCAGCGCCGTCGGCAGCCATAGGTCGGAGAGGCGGCCCCATCGGGCGCCGCCGTCGACCGACACCTGCATGGCGGGATCGGTGAGGTCTGGCTGAGCGCCACGCGGGACGGCGTTGGTGACGGCCAGGTTGCGGATCGTGCGGTTGCCCGCATTGCGCCAGTTGACGACGAAGATGAGCTGGTCGCCCGATTCCGCCCGGCCGGCGCTTTCCAGCACGCGGCGGGCGCGGCCGTTGATGTCGGTGCTGACCCGCTCCACGAACATCTGCCGTTCCAGCCGGATTTCCTGCCGTGCCCAGGCAAGCTGCGGCGCCGCCATGCAGGCCAGGGCGACCAGCCAAGCCCCCGATTTCATCCCAGTCCCCCAAGCTGTTGCCCGGCCAATGTGGCAGCAGGTGCCGAAGATTTGGTTAAGGCCTTGTTTCCCTTGCTATCCGCCTGATCCGCTGATGTAAATTATCGGGCCGAAATTGACGGGCGGGCGCCGCCCGTGCAGAAAAAGGGCGGCGGGCGAGGATATTTCAGGCGTGACACCCCAGGAACAGCAGGAGATCAACCGGCGGCGGGACCGCTTGCTGGCGTCGATCGCGCTGACGACCGGCGTCGGGCTGATCCTGGCGCTGCCCTTCGCCTTGAGGGAGGGCGCCGAGTTCTTCCTGCCGCTGACCGCAGCGCTGGTGATCGCCATTGCGCTGGTGCCCTTCCTGGAGTGGATGGAGCGGCGGAGCGTGCCTTCGCCTCTGGCCGCGCTGACGGCGGTGATCGCCTTCCTGCTGGTGGCGAACACGGCGCTGGTGCTGATCGTGGTTCCGGCGGCGGACTGGTTCCGGCTGCTGCCCGAACGCCTGCCCAAGATTCAGAACAACCTGGCGCCGCTGATCGATTTCTATTCGCAGCTTCAGCGTTTCGTGGACGAGACGGTGCAGATGCTGGCGACCGGGCCGGTCGCGGCGGCGCAGACGGCGGCGGTGGATGCACCGCGATCCCTGCTGCAGTTCGCGGCCACATCCGCCCCGGCGGCGATCATCCAGATGGTGTTCGCGCTGCTCATCATCTATTTCTTCCTGGCCGGCTGGACGCGGCTGCGGCGGCGGACGATCAACAGCCGGGGCAGCTTCGACGGCGCGATGGCGGTGGCGCGGGTGATCCAGAATGTGGTGGACGCGACATCCGCCTATGTCCTCACCATCGCGACCATCAACCTGTGCCTGGGGCTGGCGGTCGCCTTCGCCCTGTGGCTGATCGGCATGCCGTCCCCGCTGATGTGGGGCGGCATCGTCGCGCTGCTGAATTTCGTGCCCTATTTCGGGCCGATGCTGGCGGCGGCCCTGCTGGCGCTGGGCGGCCTGATGGTGTTCGATGACGTGTGGAGGGCGCTGCTCCCCGCCGCCTTGCAGGTCGGTTTCCACCTGGTGGAGGCCAATGTCGTCACCCCGACGATATTGGGGCGGCGGCTGACCATGAATCCGCTGCTGATCCTGGTGTCGCTGACCTTCTGGGGATGGGTGTGGGGGACGCCGGGCGCCTTGCTGGGCGTGCCGTTGCTGATCATCATCCAGACGGTCGTGTCGGCCGCCGGAACGCCCGACATAGCGGGTTTCCTGTTCGAGCGCGGCACTCTGACGGTCGACCCGCGCAAAGAAAATGACGAAAGCCGCGAAACTGATGTCGCAGGCGGTTGACAGGGGGAACGGGGCCGCATAGATGCCCGCCCACACCGAACGCGGGTGTAGCTCAGTTGGTTAGAGCGCCGGCCTGTCACGCCGGAGGTCGCGGGTTCGAGCCCCGTCACTCGCGCCACTTTCCTTGAAAGGAAGGTGGATGGTTTTCCAGATCAGCATCGTCTGGTGGCCTGCATGGACCACGCCAAGATGCCGCCCTGCGCGGGTGTAGCTCAGTTGGTTAGAGCGCCGGCCTGTCACGCCGGAGGTCGCGGGTTCGAGCCCCGTCACTCGCGCCATTCTCCCCGGATCGAGTGACGATGCTGTTGGACGCGGCGCTTGCCCTGCGTCCTTCGATAATGGCTGATTTGCGTCATTTTTCGCCGAAGTTCACAGTGTATGCGCGCGCGTGCCCGGGCGCGCGTAGGCGTTGCGTGTCGGACATTTCAAAGAGGCGGAAAGGATAGGCGGGTCGGCGGGCAGTAGGACAGGCCAAATTTCGGGGCTGTTGGAGAAATAGGATGGTTTTCGAGGATGTTGTGGCCGTTTGGCCACGGATGATTCCCGATGGGGCGGCCGGGGCCTTTGGGTGATGGAGGCGAGGATTGCCAGGCTGAATGATTTTGGGTGGAGAGCGGAGGTTTCCCTATTCGTCACCCCGGGCTTGACCCGGGGTCCCGCTTTCTTTCTGAGTCCGCGCCCGGCCCAAGGCAGCGGGACCCCGGATCAAGTCCGGGGTGACGGTGGGGCAATGACCGCAACTGGCCAATCCAAAAACATTCCCCCTCCCGTAAACGGGAGGGGTTAGGGGTGGGCGCCACCCCGGACCTGATCCGGGGAGCTTCTAACTTAGCCGTTGCACAGCAACGCGCATGTCGCGCCAGCCCACCCCCTAACCCCCTCCCGCTTGCGGGAGGGGGAATGACGGCTTCCCACCCGAAATGCCTAAAAACCCCGCCAGCGCCCGGTCTCCATCCAGGACAGGAGGCGCTTCAACGGCAATATCCATATCCAGATCAGGCCGAGAAAGACGTAGACCGGCACCTGCACGATCATCGGCAATCGTCCGATCAGTCCCGACAGGCTTCCCACCAGCACCGCCCACAGCGCGATCAGGCCCAGGATCATGAACATGCCCACGGGCTTGCGCCAGCTTGGCCTGTAGGTGGGACGGGGATCGATGCTCATGCCTCATATCCTTCGATCAGCTCGACTTCGGTCAGGATCAGATTGAGCGGCAAGTCCCACGGATCGGCGGGCAGGTCGTCATGTTCCTGCACCGACCAGGCCAGCCCCAAGCGCAGCGCGTCGGGATAGCGGGCGAAGACCCGGTCGTAATAGCCGCCGCCCTGGCCCAGCCGGTTCATCGCCCGGTCGAAGCCGATCAGCGGGGCGACGATGACGTCGGGCGTCACCGGATCGCCGGTCGGTTCAGGATGGCTGGTGCCGAACAGGCCGGGGAAAAGCCGGTCCTCCGGCCGCCAGCTCAGAAAATCCATGCTGCCCAGCCGATCGATCACGCGGGGCAGGGCCAGCGTCTTGCCCATGGCCTGCAAGGGGGCGGCGAGCCGCTGGGCCGGGGCTTCGTCGTCCAGCCCCATGTAAAGAGCCACCACCTCGGCGTCCGCCAGCCGCCTGGCGAGGGGGGAGGGGATCACCTTGAACGCCAGCCGGTGCGCCAGCGGATCGAGCGAGGCCACGAAGGCGCGCCGCCTCTGCCGGGCGATGGCACGCAGGGTCGCCTTGTCTGTGTCGTCGCTCATCGGGGGCCTTATGTTGGCGAAGGGACATTGCGGGAGGGGGGTGACGGGACCGCCTCGGCCGTGTGCTGGAAAATCCTCTGACGCCTCAACGTCAGGTGGGAACCATGTAGATCGGGCCGGAACCCGCCCAGGGACAGTCCCCTTGGATGTGATTATCGCCTCAGGGATGTTCGCTAAAGCTCGATACCGCGCAGTGCCCGTCGCCTCTCTATCTAGGCTTCGGGCGAAGCTGCGACAAGTCTCTCGCGCAGCTTTTCTATGCGCGTGGCGAGGGATTCGAGCGCGCGGGCGGCCGGTTCGTCCCCCGACTCCAGCGCCAGCGTCTGTTGCCGCCCTATCGCCTCGCGCTTGAGGTCATTGAGTTCGTCGGCGAGGAACAGCGCGGCGAACAGCAGCGTGCGCACTTCGGTCAACCCCGGCGTGTTCTGCTGCGCCAGCCGCGCCTTGCGCTCGATCAGATTGGCGAGATGCGCCAGATGCGCCTCCTCCCCGTCGCGGCAGCGCAGGTCGTAGACGCGCCCGGCGATGTGCAATGTGGTTTCAGCCACCGGCCCGTTCCTTCACGTCCTGCCCCTTCAATTCGGTGATGAGACTGTCCAGCGACCGCAGCGCCGCGCGGGCGGCGGCGGCGTCGATGCCGGGTAGGGCGCCGGCTGGGAGGCCGGAAGAGGGGACAGGCGCGGCCGCAAGGCCTTCCACATCCTGTTCCAGCCGGTCGATCGCGCGCTCCAGCGTGCGGATGGCCTGCATCATTCGGTCACTTGCCATGTTCCACGCATAGACAAAGTTTTCGCCGCGCAAAAGCCGTCATTCGGCGGCTTGGCGCAGCCTGGGGGCCGCCCGTGGTTGACGCCTTGTCCCTGAGGCGACAAAGGGGGCGCAATTTCGATTCGCTGGCCTTAACAGGGGGCCATAGACAAGCCAGGAAAGACGCCGCTTCGATGACCGTTTCCGAAAAGTCCCTCGCCAACGCCATACGGGCGCTTTCCATGGACGCGGTGCAGGCCGCCAACAGCGGCCATCCGGGCATGCCGATGGGCATGGCGGACGTCGCCACGGTGCTGTTCAAGGACTATCTGAAATTCGATCCGAAGGCGCCGAAATGGGCCGACCGCGACCGTTTCGTGCTGTCGGCGGGCCATGGGTCGATGCTGATCTACTCGCTGCTGCACCTGACCGGCTATGCGCGCCCGACCATGGAGGACATCGCGAATTTCCGGCAACTGGGCAGCCCCTGCGCCGGGCATCCGGAAAATTTCGAACTGGCGGGCGTGGAGGCGACCACCGGGCCGCTGGGTTCGGGCCTGGCGACCGCCGTCGGCATGGCGATTGCCGAGCGGCATCTGAATGCGCAGTTCGGCGACGATCTGGTCGATCACCGCACCTGGGTGCTGGCGGGCGACGGCTGCCTGATGGAAGGCGTCAACCATGAGGCCATCGGCCTGGCGGGGCATCTGAACCTCGGCCGCCTGATCGTGCTGTGGGACGACAACAAGATCACCATCGACGGCGCGGTCGACCTGTCGAGCAGCGAGGATGTGCGGGCGCGCTATGCCGCGACCGGATGGCATGTGGTGTCGTGCGACGGGCATGACGTGGCCGATGTGCGCCGCGCCATCGACGAGGCGCTGGCCGATCCGCGCCCGTCGCTGGTCGCCTGCGCCACCAAGATCGGCTATGGCGCGCCGAACAAGGCGGGGACTTCGGGCGTTCACGGGTCCGCGCTGGGCGAGGCGGAAGTCGCAGCGGCTCGCGAATTCCTGGGCTGGTCGGCCGAGCCTTTCGTCATTCCCGAAGACATCGCCGCCGCCTGGAAGGCCATCGGCGCCAAGGGCGGCGACGCCCGCGCGGCCTGGGCGGATCGTCTCGGCGCCAACGCGCAGAAGGCGGAGTTCGAGCGGCGCATGGCCGGCGAACTGCCCGCCGGTTTCTCGCTCGACGCCTATATCGACACGCTGATCGCCAATCCGCAGAAGGTCGCCACCCGCAGGGCGAGCGAACTGGCGCTGGGCGCGATCAACGACCTGCTGACCGAGACGCTGGGCGGTTCGGCGGACCTGACCGGCTCCAACAACACCAAGACCAAGTCGACCGGGCCGCTGACGAAGGACGATTATTCGGGCCGTTATGTCTATTACGGCATTCGCGAATTCGGCATGGCCTGCGCGATGAACGGCATGGCGCTGCATGGCGGCGTCATTCCCTATGGCGGCACCTTCCTGGTGTTTTCGGACTATATGCGCGGCGGCATCCGCCTGGCCGCGCTCCAGCAGATCCGCGCCATCCATGTGCTGACCCATGACTCCATCGGCCTGGGCGAGGACGGCCCGACCCATCAGCCGATCGAGCATGTCATGTCGCTGCGCATGATCCCGAACCTGGACGTCTATCGTCCGGCGGACATCGTCGAGACGGCGGAATGCTGGGAACTGGCGCTGAAGGATGCGGACGGCCCGTCGGTGCTGGCGCTGACCCGGCAGAACCTGCCGCAGTTGCGCACCGAGAAGGCGGGCGAGAATCTGTCGGCCAGGGGCGCCTATCGCCTGAAGGCTGCGACCGCCGAGCGCAAGGTGGTGCTGGTCGCCACCGGCTCCGAGGTCGAGATCGCCGTCGCCACCGCCGCGCTGCTGGAGGAGCAGGGCATCGGCGCGGACGTCGTCTCCATGCCTAGCTGGGCGCATTTCGATGCGCAGCCGCAGGCCTATAAGGACGATCTGCTGCCGCATCATGTGCTGCGCTGCTCGATTGAAGCGGGCACGACTTTCGGGTGGGAGCGTTATGTCGGCATCGCCGGGCTGCGCTTCGGCATCGACACGTTCGGCGCCTCGGCTCCGGCGGAAGTGCTTTACGATCATTTCGGCCTGACGGCCGCCAAGATCGCGCCGCGCATCGTGGCCGCGCTCGACTGAAATTCAACCAACCGGGAGACAAGTGCAGTGGCAACGAAGGTAGCAATCAACGGTTTCGGCCGTATCGGCCGTCTGGTGGCGCGCGCGATCCTGTCGCGGACCGACCATGATCTGGAACTGGTGAGCATCAACGACCTGGGCGACGCCAAGTCCAATGCCCTGCTGTTCAAGCGCGACAGCGTCCACGGCAATTGGGGCGGTGAAGTCAGCGTCGACGGCGACGCGCTGATCATCAACGGCAAGCGCATCGCCGTCACGGCGGAGCGCGACCCCTCCAAGCTGCCGCATGCCGCCCAGGGCGTGGAAATCGCGCTGGAATGCACCGGCATCTTCGCCGATAAGGCGAAGGCCAGCGCGCACCTGACCGCCGGGGCCAAGCGCATCATCATCTCCGCCCCCGCGACCGGCGTCGACAAGACCGTGGTGTTCGGCGTTAACCATGAGACGCTGAGCGCCGACGACGTGGTGATCTCCAACGCGAGCTGCACCACCAACTGCCTCGCTCCGCTCGCGAAAGTCCTGCACGACGCCCTGGGCATCGAAAAGGGCTTCATGACCACGATCCACAGCTACACCAACGACCAGAACACGCTGGACCAGCTCCACAAGGATATGCGCCGCGCCCGCGCCGCCGCCGTGTCGATGATCCCGACCACCACCGGCGCCGCGCGCGCCGTGGGCGAGGTGATGCCGGAACTGAAGGGCAAGCTGGACGGTTCGTCGGTGCGCGTGCCGACCCCGAACGTCTCGGTCGTCGACCTGAAGTTCATCGCCAAGCGTTCGACCAGCGTCCAGGAAGTCAACGAACTGCTCAAGGCCGCTTCGGAAGCCGGGCCGCTCAAGGGCATATTGGGCTATTCGGACGAGCCGCTGGTGTCCATCGACTATAATGGCGATGCGCGCAGCTCGACCGTCGACAGCCTGGAAACGGCCGTGATCGACGGCACGCTGGTCCGCGTGCTGAGCTGGTACGACAATGAATGGGGCTTTTCGAACCGCATGATCGACACCAGCGGCGTCGTGGCGAAGTTCCTCTAAACGACATGAACCCCGCCGGACCGATCCGGCGGGGTTTTTCATCCAATTCCACGCATTACAGGGAGCGATCATGGCAAAGCCGTTCAAGACACTCGACGACATGGGGGACATCACGGGCAAGGTGGTGCTGGTGCGCGAGGATCTGAACGTGCCGATGCAGGATGGCTCCGTGACGGACGACACCCGCCTGCGCGCCGCCATGCCGACCGTGCTCGAACTGGCGGATCGCGGCGCGAAGGTGCTGATCCTCGCTCATTTCGGCCGTCCCAAGGGGCAGAAGAACCCGGAATATTCGCTGTCGAAGATCACCCGCCCGCTGACGGCGGTGCTGGGCCGCGACGTGCAGTTCATCCCCGATTGCCAGGGCGAGGCGGCGACGGACGGCATCAAGGTGATGCGCAACGGCGACATCGCGATCCTGGAGAATACCCGTTTCCATGCGGGCGAGGAAAAGAACGATCCTACGCTGGCGGAAGCGATGGCGGCGATTGGCGACCTCTATGTGAACGATGCTTTCTCCGCCGCGCACCGCGCCCATGTTTCGACCGAGGGTCTGGCGCACAAGCTGCCCGCCTTTGCCGGGCGTTCGATGGAGAAGGAACTGGACGCGCTCCAGGCCGCGCTGGGCGAGCCGGTGAAGCCGGTCGCGGCGGTCGTGGGCGGAGCGAAAGTGTCGACCAAGCTCGACGTGCTGAACAATCTGGTCGCGAAGGTCGACCATCTGATCATCGGCGGCGGCATGGCCAATACCTTCCTCTATGCCCGCGGCGTCGATGTCGGCAAGTCGCTGTGCGAGAAGGATCTGGCGGCGACGGCCGAGGCGATCTTCGACAAGGCCGAAGCGGCGGGCTGCACCATCCATCTACCCTATGACGTCGTCGTGGCGAAGGAGTTTGCCGCCAACCCGCCCTCCTTGCGCACCTGCAACGTGCATGAGGTGGCCGAGGACGAGATGATCCTGGACGTCGGCCCGGCTGCCGTCGAGGCGTTGGGTGATGCGATCAAGAACTGCCGGACTTTGGTGTGGAACGGCCCGCTCGGCGCGTTCGAGATCGCGCCCTTCGACAAGGCGACCGTGGCGCTGGCGAAGACGGCGGCGGCGCTCACCAAGGAAGGCGGGCTGACCTCCGTCGCGGGCGGGGGCGACACCGTGGCGGCGCTCAACCATGCGGGCGTGGCGGGCGATTTCAGTTTCGTTTCCACGGCGGGCGGCGCTTTCCTGGAATGGATGGAAGGCAAGGAACTGCCCGGCGTGAAAGCGCTGATCGCCTGAACCAGATTGCGGAGCGCGCCTTGGAGAGTGGCGCGCCTCGCTCGACCGTGGACGCCGCGCGCGGCGTTCCTCCCATAGACGCGCTGCCGGGTGGGCGGCGCTTCCAACCAAGAGGTATGTGCAGATGCAGTTCGAGGACATGAAGGCGAAGATCGAGGGCGGCAACGGCTTCATCGCGGCGCTCGACCAGAGCGGCGGTTCGACGCCCAAGGCGCTGAAGGGCTATGGCATCGAGGAAGACGCCTGGACCAATGAAGAGGAAATGTTCGGCCTGATCCACGCGATGCGCAGCCGCATCATCACCTCGCCGGTCTTTTCGGGCGAGAAGGTGCTGGGCGCGATCCTGTTCGAGCGGACCATGGACGGCGAAGCGGGCGGCAAGTCCGTTCCGCAGGCGCTGATCGAGCGCGGCGTCGTGCCCTTCATCAAGATCGACAAGGGCCTGGAAGACGAAGCGAACGGCGTGCAACTGATGAAGCCCAATCCGGGCCTCGACACGCTGCTGCACCGCGCCAAGGCGCTGGGCGTGTTCGGCACGAAGGAGCGTTCGGTCATCAACCTCGCCAATCGCGAGGGCATTGCCGCCGTCGTCAGGCAGCAGTTCGAGGTCGGGCAGCAGGTGCTGGCGGCTGGCCTGGTTCCGATCATCGAGCCGGAAGTCAACATCAAGAGCCCGGAACGCGCCGAGGCCGACCAGATATTGCTGGAGGAAATCCTCAAGAATCTGGACGCGATGACGGGCGACGACAAGGTGATGTTGAAGCTGTCGCTGCCGGTGAAGGCTGGCCTGTTCGACCCGCTGGTCGACCATCCCCGCGTGTTGCGCGTGGTGGCGCTGTCGGGCGGCTTCTCCCGCTCCGAAGCCTGCGTCGAACTGGCCAAGAATCGCGGCATCATCGCCAGCTTCAGCCGCGCCCTGCTGAACGACCTGCGGCATCAGATGAGCGACGATGAGTTCAACGCCTCGCTGGGCGAAGCCATCGATGAGATTCATGGGGCTTCGACCAGGAAGGCGGCTTGATCGGGATATTGCCGCTTAAGCGCCTTCTGGTCTGGATGGAGACCGGACCTTCTTAATCCTCCCCATCGGTAGATGGGGAGGGGGGCCATGCGAAGCATGGTGGAGGGGAATGGGGCACGACCTGCGTATTTCCCCTCCACCACCGCCTTCGGCGGCGGTCCCCCTCCCCATGCTTCGCATAGGGAGGAATTTAGTGGCGGCTATTGACCGATGAGGGATGGTCAGTTCCCGCTTCCGATGGCTTCCCTCAGGATGCGCGCGTCGGTGATGGCCTGCGCGTCATAATCATTGTTGAAATAGGCCCAGACGGTCTGGCCTTCGCGGCTCCGCGCCTTCATCCATTCGGCCCAGTCCTCCAGCCTTTCGCGGGAATAGCTGCCGCGATATTTGCCGGTCGTGCCGTGGAAGCGGACATAGGCGGTCGTGCCGACGGCCAGCCGGGGACTGGCCGAGCCGGGCATGTCGTGGACGCAAAAGGCGGCGCCGTGGCGTTCCAGCAAGGCATAGACCTCATCCACATACCAGCTTGGGTGCCGGAATTCGAAGACCGGAACCGGATGGCGCGGCGCGATGCGCAGGAAATCCTCCAGCCGGGGCAGGTCCAGCGTGAAATGCGGCGGCAGTTGATAGAGGACAGGCCCAAGGCTGTCGCCGAAATGGGCGAAGGACGCCATCATCCTTTCCAGCGGCTCCTCGCAATCCCTGAGCTTCTTCATCTGCGTCAGATAGCGGTTCGCCTTGGCCGCATAGCAGAAGCCGCTGGGCGCCTGTTCGCGCCATTTGTCGACCGTTTCCGGGCTGGGCAGGCGGTAGAAGCTGTTGTTGATCTCCACCGTGTCGAACTGTTCGGCGTAGAAGGCGAACCAGTTTTTCGCCGCCATCTTCTCCGGGTAGAAGCGCCCGCGCCAATCCCGGTAATTCCATCCTGAGCAGCCGATCCTGATCATGGGGAGGAAACGTGGGCGGGGTGGAATAGGCTCCCCCCCTCTTTTCCAATCCGTCCAAAAGCGGCTAAGGCGAGGGGCATGACCGATTTCACCGACGAAGAGCTCGCCCTCGATCCGAATTTCGCCGACCGTTTCGAGCAGGGCTTTCGTCCGGCCTGCCAGCTTTACCTGATCTCGCCGCCTGAGATTGGCGCGGATTTCGTCGACAGTCTGGCCGCCGCCTTCGACGGAGGCGGCGTCGCGGCGTTCCAGTTGCGGTTGAAGGGGCTGGACGAAGACGCTGTCGCCCGCGCCGCCGAACCGCTCCAGAAGCTCTGCGCCGAACGGGACGTCGCCTTCATCGTCAACGACAGCATGGCGCTGGCGAAAAGACTGGGCGCGGATGGGGTGCATCTGGGGCAGGGGGATGGCGACCCGAAGGAAGCGCGCAGGTTGCTGGGGCCGTCGGTGCAGATCGGCGTCACCTGCCATGACAGCCGTCATCTGGCGATGGAGGCGGGCGAGGCGGGCGCGGACTATGTCGCCTTCGGGGCCTTTTATCCGACGACGACCAAGGAAACCCATTATCGGCCCGATCCGTCGATCCTGGGCTG
The DNA here is from genome assembly GCF_000445085.1 of Sphingobium sp. HDIP04. Lineage (NCBI taxonomy): Bacteria > Pseudomonadati > Pseudomonadota > Alphaproteobacteria > Sphingomonadales > Sphingobiaceae > Sphingobium > Sphingobium sp. HDIP04. The sequence goes on from NZ_ATDO01000125.1 coordinate 30,834, forward strand.
GTGGACGGCGCTGTTCGAACTGCCCTGCGTCGCTATTGGCGGCATCACGGCGGAGAACGCCGCGCCGCTGGTGAAGGCGGGGGCGGATTTCCTGGCGGTGAGCGGGGCGGTGTGGAGCCATCCGGAAGGGCCGCGGGCGGGCGTGGCGGCTTTCGAGGTGGTGTTGGCGCGGAAATGAACGCGCCGTGCTCCTGCGAAGGCAGGAGCCTGGGCAGCGTGGACAAATTCAAGACTTGTCGGACTGAGTGATTTGGGTGGAGAGCGGACCTTCCCCTATTCGTCACCCCGGACTTGATCCGGGGTCCCGCTTTCCTTCTGGGTCCGCGCCCAGCCCAAGGCAGCGGGACCCCGGATCAAGTCCGGGGTGACGGAAACTAATGACCGCAACTGGCCATTTCACGACATTTTCGAATTTGTCCACGCTGCCTAGTCCTGCCTTAGTAGTGAATCATCGCACCGTCTGAACTGGGCTCCTGCCTTCGCAGGAGCACGGTGGGAGAAGCAGGAGCGATGGGAGAGGCAGGAGCACGGTGGCGGAAAGGGGGGCAGGCAGCTTTCCTGCACTTTGCGCGTTTTCTCTTCCATAATCGGGAGAGTATCGCCTTGAAAACCTATGCCTTGATCCTCGCATCGCTATGTTCGGCCTGCAACATGACCGTGACGGACGCAGACGAGAGCGCTCCGTCCAATGCCGCTTCCCCTGAGGGGAAGGGCGCCGCTTCTAAGCCCGCCGATCCCTATGGCTTCGTCATCGTGCCGGAACCGGCGGGATCGCCTGCGCGGGTGGAGGCGGTGTTGCAGGCGCAGGTGGCGCTGGACCGGGCGGGCTTTTCGCCCGGCGTGCTGGACGGGAAGGAAGGCATGTCCTTCACCACCGCGCTCAAGGGTTTTCAGGAGGCGAAGGGCCTGCCGACTACCGGGCGATATGATGAAGCGACCGCCAGGGCGCTGCTGGGCGACCGGCCGCAGCCCGCGACATGGCTGGTGACGATCCCGGCGGGGTTCGCCAAGGGGCCGTTCTTCGCGGTTCCCAAGGATCTGAACGATCAGGCGAAGCTGCCTGCGCTCGGCTATCGAAACCTGCTGGAGAAGCTGGCCGAGCGGTTCCACACCCGGCCGGAGGTGCTGGCAGCGCTCAATGCGCCGGATACGAAGGTCGGCGCGGGCGCCACCATCCGCGTGCCCGCCATCGCCAACCAGCCGGTGGCGCGGATCGAGGGGGACGAGCGGGGCTGGGGCGAAACCCTGGCGTCGCTGGGGGTCGCCAAGGACCAGCCGCAGGCCGACCATATCGTCGTCGACAAGTCCGGCGGAGTGCTGAGGGCCTATGATGCGCAGAACCGGCTGATCGCGCAATTTCCCGCCACCATGGGGTCGCAGCATGATCCCCTGCCGATAGGAACCTGGGAAATCAAGGGGTTGAGCCGCAATCCTGACTTTCATTATAATCCCGACCTGTTCTGGGATGCGTCCTCCACGGACGAGAAGGCGGTGTTGAAGCCCGGCCCCAACGGCCCGGTCGGCGTGGTGTGGATCGACCTGTCCAAGCCGCATTACGGCATTCACGGCACGCCGGAGCCGCAGACCATCGGCCGGACGGAAAGCCATGGCTGCATCCGCCTGACCAACTGGGACGCGGCGCGGCTGGCGCAGATGGTGCAGTCCGGCGTGAAGGCCGTGTTCCAGCCATGAGGGCGCGCGGTTGGGCCGGAATCGGTCTGGCCGTCCTGTTCTGCGCCGGCTTTCTGAAATTCTGCGTGCGGATCGTCCCCGCCGACGCGCCGGTTTCGATGCTTCCCTCGCGGCCCGCCGCTGCGGATGCGGGGCCTTTGCTGATCCCGGTGGAGGGGGTGCCGCCCACCGCGCTCAGCGACACTTTCGCCCAGGCGCGGGCGAGCGGGGCGAGGCCGCACGACGCCATCGACATCATGGCGGCGCGGGGCAGGGCGGTGCTGGCGGCGGCGGACGGGCGGATCGAAAAGCTGTTCTGGAGCGGGGAGGGCGGGCGGACCGTCTATCAGCGCTCCTCCGACGGGCGGCGCATCTATTATTATGCGCATCTGGACGGCTATGCGCCGGGTCTTGCGGAAGGGCAGGCGGTGCGGCGCGGACAGCGGATCGCCAGCGTCGGCAGCAGCGGCAATGCCGATCCGGGCGCGCCGCACCTGCACTTCGCGGTGCATGAGATGGCGCCGGGCGAAGCATGGCATGGGGGGCGGCCGGTCAATCCCTATCCCTTGCTGGCAAGGCCGCGATAGGCGGCTGCCCCCTTGCCCTTTCGCCTTCGGCCATGTAAGGGCGCGGCCAGCCTCCAGAGGCCGGCTCTTTTCACCTTCAGACATATAGGCAGGCTCTTCCCATGAAGATCAGCGGCGTCGAGATTCGTCCCGGCAACAACATCGAATATGACGGCAGCCTGTGGCGCGCCGTGAAGATCCAGCATACCCAGCCCGGCAAGGGCGGCGCCTATATGCAGGTGGAACTCAAGAACCTGATCGACGGGCGCAAGAACAACGTGCGTTTCCGGTCCGCCGAGACGGTCGAGCGCATCCGGCTCGACACCAAGGATTTCCAATATCTCTATGCGGAGGGCGACATGCTCGTCTTCATGGACACGGAAACCTATGAGCAGATCAACCTGGCCGCCGATCTGGTCGGCGATGCCGCCGCTTTCCTGCAGGACGGCATGATGGTCATGCTGGAAATGTATGAGGAACGCCCGATCAGCGTCCAGCTTCCCGAAACGGTCGAGGCGACCGTGGTCGAGGCCGACGCCGTGGTGAAGGGCCAGACCGCTTCGGCCAGCTACAAGCCCGCCATCCTCGACAATGGCGTGCGCGTCATGGTGCCGCCGCACATCGTCACCGGCACGCGCATCGTCGTCGACGTCTATGAGCGCGAATATGTGAAGCGCGCCGACTGATATTGATTCCCCCTCCCGCAGGCGGGAGGGGTTGGGG
>NZ_ATDO01000126.1:0-25731 GCF_000445085.1 Sphingobium sp. HDIP04
GGCGAGCGTGAGCGAGCCTTTCCGCCCCTTCCTTTTTTAGAGGGCCGCTGGTGCGGCCGCCCACCCCCGGCCCCTTCCGCTTGCGGGAGGGGGGAGACAAGAAAATGGTATCGCACTCTGGCCTTCTGACCGTCATGGAACGCGCCGCGCGCAAGGCCGGCTCCAAGCTGCGCCGCGACTTCGGCGAGGTCGAGCATCTCCAGGTGTCGCGCAAGGGACCGGCGGACTTCGTGTCCAAGGCCGACCAGCAGGCGGAAAAGACCCTGGTGGAGGAATTGCAGAAGGCGCGGCCCGACTGGGGTTTCCTGCTGGAGGAAGGCGGCGAGATCGCGGGCGATCCGAGCAAGCCGCGCTGGATCATCGATCCGCTGGACGGCACCACCAATTTCCTCCACGGCATCCCGCATTTCGCGATCTCCATCGCGGTGGAGGAGCCGCTCTACGGCGGCAGGCGGGAAGTGACGACCGGCCTTATCTACCAGCCCGTCACCGACGAAAGCTATTGGGCTGAAAAGAGCCGGGGCGCCTGGCGGCACGACCAGAGGCTGCGCGTGTCGGCGCGGCGCGACCTGGGCGATTGCGTGATCGCCACCGGCGTCCCCTTTCTGGGCCATGGCGATTTCGCGCAGTGGACGCGCATCTTCGGCGCGGTCGGTCCTTCGGTGGCGGGCATCCGCCGGTTCGGCGCGGCCTCGCTGGACCTCGCCCATGTCGCATCCGGCCGTTATGACGGATTCTGGGAAAGCGGCTTGCAGCCCTGGGACGTGGCGGCAGGCCTGCTGATGGTGCGGGAGGCGGGCGGTTTCGTGTCCGATTTCCGAGGCGGCGACCAGGCGATCGAGCGCAGGGAAGTCATCGCGGGCAACGACGCCATCCACAGCAAATTACATAAGTTGGTGGCTGGAGCGCTGCGTTGACGGCCTGCTTTTGGTAGCGTGATCAGGTTGCCGCAATTGTTGCGAATCATTCTCATGCCGCCGGGCCTTGCTTCGCATATGCAGCGGGCTTAAAGCGCGCCTCATTATTCATTGACCCAGGGGATACCGTTGGTCGATCTAGCTGAATATCTGCCGATCCTGATATTTCTCGGGATCGCCCTGCTGCTTTCCAGCGCATTCGTGTTCCTGCCGATGCTGGTAGGCCGCCTGACCGGGGCTCATCAGCCCGACCCAGCCAAGCTCAGCGAATATGAATGCGGCTTTCCCGCGTTCGAGGAACCGCGCAGCCAGTTCGACGTGCGATTCTACCTCGTCGCGATCCTCTTCATCATCTTCGACCTGGAAGCGGCGTTCCTCTATCCCTGGGCGGTCAGCCTCGACCAGATCGGCTGGGCGGGCTGGGCGACGATGATGATCTTCATAGCGGAGCTGGTGCTCGGCCTCGTCTATGCGTGGAAGAAGGGAGCACTCGATTGGGAGTAGAACTTGAGCGGCCCGCGCCCGGCACCTTGCTGCCCGCGGGGACGCAGCCCGACCAGCATTTCTTCGACGCGCTGAACAGCGAGGTCAGCGACAAGGGCTTCCTGGTCACGTCGACCGAGGAACTGTTCCAGTGGGCGCGCACCGGATCGCTGTGGTGGATGACCTTCGGCCTCGCCTGCTGCGCGGTGGAGATGATCCATGTCAACATGCCCCGATACGACATGGAGCGTTTCGGCGCCGCGCCGCGCGCATCCCCGCGCCAGTCGGACGTGATGATCGTCGCGGGAACGCTGTGCAACAAGATGGCTCCCGCGTTGCGCAAGGTTTACGACCAGATGTCCAATCCGAAATATGTGATTTCGATGGGAAGCTGCGCGAACGGCGGGGGCTATTATCACTACAGCTATTCGGTAGTGCGCGGCTGCGACCGGATCGTGCCGGTCGACATCTATGTGCCGGGTTGCCCGCCGACCGCCGAAGCCCTGCTTTACGGCGTGATGCAGTTGCAGCGGAAGATCCGCCGGATTGGGACGGTTGAGCGTTAATATGGGTCATTCTGCTCCTAGGATCGCGACCATCGACGGGATCGCGCAGGAAATCGCCGGGCTGCTGGGATCGATGCTGGTCGAAACCGTCGACCATGCCGATGAACTGAGCTTCACCGTGGTTCGCGAAAAGCTGGCTGAAGCGATGGTCCTGCTGCGCGACAAGGCGCAATATCAGCAGCTTATGGAGATCGCCGGCGTCGATTATCCGGAACGCCCGGAGCGGTTCGAGGTCTGCTACCACCTGCTTAGCGTCACGCGGAATCATCGCGTCCGCGTGAAGGTGCAGACCGACGAAGACACGCCCGTCCCCACCGTGACGCACATCTGGCCGGTCGCCGGCTGGCTGGAGCGCGAGGTGTTCGACATGTACGGCGTCATCTTCGAGGGCAATGCCGACCTGCGCCGCATCCTGACGGACTATGGCTTCAAGGGCCATCCGCAGCGCAAGGACTTCCCGCTGACCGGCTATGTCGAGATGTGGTATTCCGAAGAGGACAAGCGCGTCGTCTACAAGCCGGTGAAGCTGGCGCAGGATTTCCGCAATTTCGACTTCATGTCGCCCTGGGAAGGCGCGCAATATGTGCTGCCGGGCGACGAGAAGGCCCCGCAGGCGCCCGGCGCGCCGACGCCTGTCGCGGCTCCGCTGCCCGCCGCCGGCGCCGCGCCCAAGGGAGAGCCCAAGGGTGATACGCCCAAGGTGACGGAAAAGACGGCCGAAACGGGCGCCGGCGAACCGGCCAACAAGGAAGCTGCCAAGCCGACCGAGGCGAAGCCGGTTCCTGAAGGCGCCAGGACAAGCGAAGGCGAGGCTGTGGTCGAGCCCGCGCACAACCCCGGTTCGGTAAAGGCCGACCAGGGCCAAGGTGCCGCCAAGCCCGAGGATAAGGCCTGATGTCCGACTATCTGGAAAAGCTGGACCATGTGACCGATGCGGCGGACCCGTCGCTCGGCGATACGGAAATCCAGAACTACACGATCAACTTCGGCCCGCAGCATCCGGCCGCGCACGGCGTTCTGCGCCTGGTCATGGAGCTGGACGGCGAGATCGTCGAGCGCTGCGATCCGCATGTCGGCCTGCTGCATCGCGGCACGGAAAAGCTGATCGAGCACAAGACCTATTTGCAGGCGCTGCCCTATTTCGACCGGCTCGATTATTGCTCGCCCATGGGCATGGAGCACAGCTATGTGCTGGCGGTCGAAAAGCTGCTCAATCTGGAAGTGCCGATCCGCGCCCAATATCTGCGCGTGTTCTTCGCGGAACTGACCCGCATCAAGAACCACATGCTGAACCTGGGTTCGCATGTCATGGACGTCGGCGCGATGACGCCGAACCTGTGGCTGTTCGAGTTGCGCGAAGACTGCATGAACTTCTATGAGCGGGCGTCCGGCGCGCGCATGCATGCGGCCTATTTCCGGCCCGGCGGCGTTCATCAGGACGTGCCGCTGAAGCTGCTCACCGACATTGCCGACTGGCTCGACACCCGCCTGCCGCGCCTGTTCGAGGACGCGATCAGCCTGGTGGCCGACAATCGCATCTTCAAGCAACGCAATGTCGACATAGCCGTGGTCAGCAAGGAAGACGCGCTGAAATGGGGCTTTTCCGGACCGATGCTGCGCGGTTCGGGCATCGCCTGGGATCTTCGCAAGGCGCAGCCCTATGACGTCTACGATCGGATGGAATTCGACATTCCGGTCGGCACCAATTTCGACTGCTACGACCGCTTCATGGTCCGCGTCGAGGAAGTACGCCAGTCCGCCCGCATCATGAAGCAGTGCCTGGCGCAGATGCCGGAAGGTCCGGTGCTCTCGCTCGACACCAAGGTCGCGCCGCCCAAGCGCGGCGAGATGAAGCGCTCGATGGAAGCGCTGATCCACCACTTCAAGCTCTATACCGAGGGCTTCCACGTCCCGGCGGGCGAAGTCTATGTCGCCACCGAAAGCCCCAAGGGCGAATTCGGCGTCTATCTGGTCGCGGACGGCAGCAACAAGCCATACCGCTGCAAGATCCGGCCGACCGCCTTCAGCCATCTTCAGGCGATGGATTTCATGATGAAGGGCCACATGCTGGCCGACACAACCGCTGTCCTGGGCGCCATGGACATCGTGTTTGGAGAATGTGACCGCTAATGGCTGACGCAGTTCATATCCCGGACGAGGCCGAAACGCGCGCGCGCTGGGGCGCGTTCGCCTGGACCGCCGAAAATGCCGAGCAGGCGAAGAAGGTCATCGCCCGCTACCCCGCCGGGCGGCAGCAGTCGGCGGTGATGCCGTTGCTGGACCTTGCCCAGCGGCAGGTGGGTGCGGAGACGCAGACCCAGGGCTGGCTGCCGGTGCCGGTGATGGAATATATCGCCGACCAGCTCGAAATGCCGTACATGCGCGTTTACGAGGTCGCGACCTTCTACACCATGTACAATCTCGCGCCCGTGGGTCGCTATCATGTGCAGGTTTGCGGCACGACGCCCTGCATGTTGCGCGGGTCCGATGACGTGTTCTCCGCCTGCAAGAACAAGGGCCTGGTGAAGGGCGGCACGACGCCCGACGGCCTGTTCACGCTGACCGAGGTCGAGTGCCTAGGCGCCTGCGCCAATGCGCCGATGGTGCAGATCAACGACGATAATTTCGAAGACCTGACCTATGACAGCATGAGCGCGATCCTGGACGATCTCGCCGTGGGCAAGCAGCCCAAGATCGGGCCGCAGATCGAGCGTCAGACGAGTTGCCCCGAAGGCGGGCCGACCACGCTCAAGGAGATGGTCGGTGAGAATCATGATTATCGGGGGGAGTGGGCGTGATGGCCGCCGACATTCTCCGTTCGTCCAGAGTAGCCGCTGAGCTTGTCGAAGCGGCGCATCGAAGGACAGATGTTTCGCGTGACCCTTCGATACGGGTCTTCGACTTCGCTCAGCCCCTACTCAGGGCGAACGGGTTTGAGTTTGGAGTGGCCGCATGAGCGACGTCATCGCACCCCTTGCCGACAAGGATCGCATCTTCACCAACGTCTATGGCTTCCAGGACTGGGCCATCGACGCGGCGATGAAGCGCGGCGACTGGGACAATACCAAAAAGCTGCTGGAAATCGGCCAGGACGAGATCATCGAGCGCATCAAGGCGTCCGGCCTGCGCGGTCGCGGCGGCGCGGGCTTCCCGACCGGCATGAAATGGAGCTTCATGCCCAAGGAAAGCAAGGATGGCCGTCCGAGCTTCCTGGTGATCAACGCCGACGAATCCGAGCCGGGTTCGTGCAAGGACCGCGAGATCATCCGCCACGATCCGCACAAGCTGATCGAGGGCGCGTTGGTCGCCGGTTTCGCGATGCGGGCGCGGGCCGCCTATATCTATATTCGCGGCGAGTTCATCTATGAGGCGAAGGTGCTGTTCGCCGCCGTCGAGCAGGCCTATGAAAAGGGTTTCCTGGGCAAGAACGCCTGCGGTTCCGGTTATGATTTCGACGTCTTCGTCCATCGCGGCGCGGGCGCCTATATCTGCGGCGAGGAGACCGCGCAGATCGAAAGCCTGGAAGGCAAGAAGGGCCAGCCGCGCCTGAAGCCGCCTTTCCCGGCGGGCGCGGGCCTTTATGGCTGCCCGACCACGGTGAACAACGTCGAATCCATCGCGGTCGCGCCGACGATCCTGCGCCGTGGATCGGCATGGTTCTCCAGCTTCGGGCGGGAGAACAACAAGGGCACCAAGCTGTTCCAGATCAGCGGCCATGTGAACAAGCCCTGCGTCGTCGAAGAGTCGATGGGCATCAGCTTCAAGGAACTGATAGACCGGCATTGCGGCGGCATTCGCGGCGGCTGGGACAATCTGCTGGCGGTGATCCCCGGCGGGTCGTCGGTGCCGCTGGTTCCGGCGGCGCAGATCATGGACGCGCCGATGGATTTCGATGGGTTGAAGGCGCTGGGTTCCGGCCTCGGCACTGCCGCCGTCATCGTCATGGACAAGTCGACCGACATCGTTCGCGCCATTTCGCGGCTCAGCTATTTCTATAAGCATGAAAGCTGCGGCCAGTGCACGCCCTGCCGCGAAGGCACCGGCTGGATGTGGCGCGTGATGGAGCGGCTGCGCACTGGCGACGCCGACCAGGGCGAGATCGACATGCTGTTCCAGGTGACCAAGCAGGTCGAAGGTCACACCATCTGCGCGCTGGGCGACGCGGCGGCCTGGCCGATCCAGGGGCTGATCCGGCACTTCCGGCCTGAGATCGAGCGGCGGATCAATGAGAATAAGGGTAGCGCCCCCGTCATGGAGGCGGCGGAGTGAAGTTCGCTCGTATCCTTATGGGTATCGTCGGCGTAGCGCTATGTACTGCTGCTATGGCCGAGCCTACCGTGATTGATTTGAAGGCCAAGCCTCGCGCATTTAGCGAAGGGGATTATCAAGCGCTCTTGACATGCACTCTTGCAAAACATCCTGACGAGACACGTCGCTATTCCACTTTTTATCTTCTACGTCGGGGTAATCAAACACCCGATCAGAATGAAGCAGATACTGAAAGCGATTTGATGTTCCCGGCGCTTAAAGGATGCATCGAATTTGGAAATGGTGAAGTCGTCCCGTTCCGTATGGACCGTCTGATTTTGGATTGGGGCAAAGCTCACAACGTCGCAACGCCAGTTCAAGTCAATTCCAGTGAAACTATGGCGGAGTGTGCGGTCAAATATTCTCGTATAGAGGCAGAGAAGTACGTCGCGATGCCTTTAACTGGTTTGGACGCAATCCGACAAGTTCATAATCTGCGATCCCCTATGTGTCGGGTTGAAGGCAACGTTTCGCTCAACCTTGTAACTCTGCGTTCCGAGATGCTCCGTCGATTGGCTGAAGCCAAAAAGGCGTCCGGGGAGAACCGTTAATGCCTAAAGTCAAAGTAGACGGCGTAGAAATCGAAGTCCCGGCCGGGGCGACGGTTCTTCAGGCCTGCGAGATGGCGGGGAAGGAAATTCCGCGCTTCTGCTATCATGAGCGGCTCAGCATCGCGGGCAATTGCCGCATGTGCCTGGTCGAGGTGAAGCCCGGGCCGCCCAAGCCGCAGGCTTCGTGCGCGCTGCCGGCCGCCGAAAATCAGGAGATCTTCACGCAGACCGAGATGGTCAAGAAGGCGCGGGAAGGAGTGATGGAGTTCCTGCTCATCAACCACCCGCTCGACTGCCCGATCTGCGACCAGGGCGGCGAGTGCGACCTGCAGGACCAGTCGGTCGCTTACGGCAAGGGCAGCAGCCGTTTCGACGAGAACAAGCGGGCCGTCACCGAGAAATATATGGGGCCGATCGTCAAGACGGTCATGACCCGCTGCATCCAGTGCACCCGCTGCGTGCGCTTTGCCGAGGAAGTCGCGGGCGTGCCGGAGATCGGCGCCATCTATCGCGGCGAGAATATGCAGATCACCACCTATCTCGAACATGCCGCCAAGAGCGAGCTTTCGGGCAATGTGGTCGATCTTTGCCCGGTCGGCGCGCTGACGTCCAAGCCCTATGCGTTCGAGGCGCGTCCCTGGGAATTGAAGAAAACCCACGCCATCGACGTGATGGACGCGGTCGGCACCAACATCCGTCTCGACAGCCGGGGCCGTCAGGTGCTGCGCGCCGTGCCGCGCATCAATGATGACGTGAACGAGGAGTGGGCGTCGGACAAGACCCGGCACAATGTCGACGGGCTGGTCCGCAAGCGGCTCGACAAGCCGTTCGTTCGCAAGGATGGCAAGCTGGTTCCGGCGACCTGGAATGAGGCTTTTGCGGCGATTGCTGCCGTCAAGCATGGCGGGTCGGTCGCGGCGCTGGCGGGCGACCTGCTCGACTGCGAGACGATGTTCGCGGGCAAGGCGTTGGTCGAGAAGCTGGGCGGTTCGCTGCTCGAAGGGCGTCAGACCGGCCTTGCCTATGACGTGTCGAGCCTTTCCGCCGTCAATTTCAACAGCACCCTGGCCGGGATTGAAACCGCCGACGTGATCCTGCTGGTCGGCACCAACCTGCGCTGGGAAGCGCCGCTGGTGAACACCCGCATCCGCAAGGCGATCAAGAAGGGCGCGAAGGTCTTTGGCATCGGTCCGCAGGTCGACCTGACCTACAAGGTCGAATGGCTGGGCAATGACGCGTCGTTGTTGGCGAAGTTGCCGCAGGCGGTGGTGGAAGCATTCGGCAAGGCGGCGCGTCCGGCGATGATCGTCGGCGGCGGCGTGCTGGCCAAGGACGGCGCGCATGGCGATACGCTGGCGCTGGTCGAGACGCTGGGCCTCGTGAAGGAAGCCACTTCGACAGGCTCAGGACAGGGCTGGAACGGCTATAATGTCCTGCACTTCGCGGCGGCGCGGATGGGCGGGTTGATGCTCGGCTATGCGACCGACGGCGGCGTCAAGGCGGTGGCTGCGGCCAAGCCCAAGCTGCTCTTCTCGCTGGGCGCGGATGAGGTCGACTATTCGGCTTTCCCGGACAGCTTCAAGGTCTATGTCGGCCACCATGGCGACAAGGGCGCCCATGCGGCGGACGTGATCCTGCCGGGCGCGAGCTATGCCGAGAAGGCGGGCACCTACGTCAATCTGGAGGGCCGGGTGCAGCGCGGCGAAAAGGCCGTGTTCGCGCCGGGCGACGCCCGCGAGGACTGGTCGATCCTGCGCGCCTTGTCCGAAGTGCTGGGCGCGACCCTGCCCTTCGACAGCTTCGAGCAGCTTCGCGCCGAAATGGCGAAGGCGGTTCCGGCGCTGGGCGTCGAGGGGCTGGCCGATTATGGCTGGTCCGTCCCGTCGCTGCCGACCGGCGCGAGCGGCGAATTCGGTTCGCCGATCAAGGATTTCTACCTGACCAACGCCATCTGCCGCGCCAGCCCGACGATGCAGCAATGCTCGGCGGAACTGATCCATGGGCAGACTTATGCGGAGGCGGCGGAATGATGATAGCGCATAAACCTCCGTTCGTCCTGAGCTTGTCGAAGCCTGTCCTGAGCGCCTGCCTTGCCTTGCGGGCAGCCGAAGGGGGCTGCACTTCTCTTCAAGAAGGACTGGGCTTCGACAAGCTCAGCCCGAACGGTTCTGGGGTCGGGGAAGCATGACCGCCTTTTTCCAAAATCTCGGCCTGCCTTTCGAGGGCGCCTGGCTGCTGTCGACCGTCGTCGGCATTTTGGTGATCGCCCTGCCGCTGATGCTGGCGGTGGCGATGATCATCTATGCCGACCGCAAGATCTGGGCGGCGATGGCGCTGCGGCGCGGTCCCAACGTCGTCGGCCCCTTCGGCCTGCTCCAGTCCTTCGCGGACGGCGCAAAGGTGTTCCTGCAGGAAACCATCATCCCGTCGGCCGCCAACCGCGCCCTCTTCCTGATCGCGCCGATCATCACCTTCACGGTGGCGCTGATCGCCTGGGCGGTGATCCCGTTCCAGGTCGGCGTGGTGGTCGCCAACATCAATGTCGGCCTGCTGTACATCCTCGCCATCTCGTCTCTCGGCGTCTATGGCATCGTGCTGTCTGGCTGGGCGTCCAACTCCAAATATCCCTTCTATTCCGCGATCCGCGCCAGCGCGCAGATGATCAGCTATGAAGTCTCCATCGGCTTCATCCTGGTCTGCGTCGTGCTCTGGGCCGGCAGCTTCAACCTGACCGCCATCGTGGAAAGCCAGCGGGGCTATTACGGCTTCCTGAACGGCAACGGTTTCAACCCGCTGCTTTTCCCCATGTCGATCATGTTCCTGGTGTCGGCCATGGCGGAGACGGGCCGCGCGCCCTTCGACCTGACGGAAGCGGAATCGGAACTGGTCGCCGGTTATCAGACCGAATATTCGTCCATGGCCTTCGCCCTGTTCTGGCTCGGCGAATATGCGAACGTGATCCTGATGTGCGGCCTGAACGCCATCCTGTTCTGGGGCGGATATCTGCCGCCGTTCGACTGGGCGCCGCTTTATCTGGTGCCGGGCATCGTCTGGTTTCTCGCCAAGATCCTCTTCTTCTTCTTCGTCTTCTCCTGGGTGAAGGCGACGGTGCCCCGTTACCGCTATGACCAGTTGATGCGGCTGGGCTGGAAAATCTTTCTGCCGACCTCGCTGCTGTTCGTCTTCCTGGTTTCGGGCTTCCTCATGCTGACGCGCTATGGAGGCGCACAATGAGCCTCGGTTACTACGTCAAGAGCTTCACCCTCTGGGAGTTCGTGAAGGCGCATGCCCTGACCTTGAAATATTTTTTCAAGCCCAAGGCGACGATCAACTATCCCTATGAGAAGAATCCGATTTCGCCGCGCTTCCGGGGGGAGCATGCGCTGCGCCGCTATCCCAATGGCGAGGAGCGCTGCATCGCGTGCAAGCTGTGCGAGGCGATCTGCCCGGCCCAGGCCATCACCATCGAGGCGCAGCCGCGCGACGACGGCAGCCGCCGCACGACGCGCTACGACATCGACATGACCAAGTGCATCTATTGCGGCTTCTGCCAGGAAGCCTGCCCGGTGGATGCCATCGTCGAGGGTCCGAATTTCGAATTCTCCACCGAAACCCGCGAGGAGCTGATCTACGACAAGGCCAAGCTCCTTGAAAATGGCGACAAATGGGAACGGGCGATTGCCGCGAACCTTGCCGCCGATGCGCCCTATCGGTAATGGGCGTGCGGAATCTCCAAGAGCCGTTCGGCCTGAGTAGGGACCGAGCCTGTCGAGGGCCCGTATCGAAGGCACTTAGCGCGTCCTTCGATACGCTGCTTCGACAAGCTCAGCAGCCACTCAGGATGAACGGGGTAGGGGCCGAGGGGGCCGAGCAAATCCAATGATCCATGTAATCGCCTTCTACCTGTTCGCCATATTGGTGGTCAGCAGCGGCGCGCTCACGATATTGTCGCGCAATCCGGTCCATTCGGTCCTCTGGCTGATCATGGCCTTCTTCAACGCGGCGGGACTGATGGTCCTGCTGGGCGCTGAATTCATCGCGATGCTGCTGGTCATCGTCTATGTCGGCGCGGTCGCCGTGCTGTTCCTGTTCGTAGTCATGATGCTCGACATCGACTTCGCCGAACTGCGCGCCGGTTTCGTCGATTATCTGCCCTTCGGACTGCTGATCGCGCTGGTGCTGCTGGCGGAGATCGTGCTGGGCATCGGCCTGTGGAGCGCCGGTCCCATCGAACTGGCGCAGCGCGCCGCGCCGGTGAATCCGGAGCTTTCGAACATCCAGGCGATCGGGGCATTGCTCTACACCCGCTACATCTTCCTGTTCGAGGCGGCAGGCATCGTCCTGCTGGTGGCGATGATCGGCGCCATCGTGCTGACCCATCGCGCCCGCGGCGGCGTGCGCGGCCAGAATGTCGCGAAGCAGAACCGCCGTCGTCCCGAAGACGCCGTGCGCAACGTCAATCAGCCAGTCGGGCAGGGGGTGGAGCTGTGATCAATCCCAATTCCGTCATGCCAGCGAAAGCTGGTATCTCGTGCCTTGGGGCGCAACGGCCTGAGGCCCCAGCCTTCGCTGGGGTGACGGTTTCCTTTGAAGGGATGCCGTCATGATCGGCCTTCAACATTATATGGTCGTCAGCGCGATCCTCTTCGTGATGGGGGTGCTGGGCATCTTCATCAACCGCAAGAATGTCATCATCATCCTGATGGCGATCGAGCTGATCCTCTTGAGCGTGAACATCAACCTCGTCGCCTTCAGCGCCTTCCTGGGCGATCTGGTGGGGCAGGTGTTCAGCATGTTCGTGCTGACCGTCGCGGCGGGTGAGGCGGCCATCGGCCTTGCCATCCTCGTCATCTACTTCCGCGGTCGCGGCACCATCGCCGTCGACGACGTCAACCGGATGAAGGGCTGAAGCTCGATGATCCAGCTTATCGTCCTTCTCCCGTTGCTGGCTGCCGCCATCGCCGGTCTTGGCAACAAGGCCCTTGGCAAGCTGCCCGCCAAGATCGTCACCACCGGCGCGCTCTTTGCCTCCTGCGCGATGAGCTGGCCGATCTTCATCAGCTTCCTGACCGGCCATGCGGAGCCTTATGTGGCCCCGGCCTTCACCTGGATCCAGTCGGGCAGCTTCGACGCCCAATGGGCGCTGCGGGTCGACACGATGACCGCAGTCATGCTGGTGGTCATCACCAGCGTGTCCAGCCTGGTCCACCTCTATAGCTGGGGCTATATGGAGGAGGAGCCGGACCAGCCGCGCTTCTTCGCCTATCTGTCGCTCTTCACCTTCGCGATGCTGATGCTGGTGACGGCCAACAACCTGCTGCAGATGTTCTTCGGCTGGGAAGGCGTCGGTCTGGCCTCCTATCTGCTGATCGGCTTCTGGTTCCGCAAACCCTCCGCCAACGCCGCCGCGATCAAGGCGTTCGTCGTCAACCGCGTCGGCGACCTTGGCTTCATGATGGGCATTTTCGGCACATATCTGGTGTTCAACACCATCTCCATCCCGGAAATCCTGGCCGCCGCGCCCTCCATGGCCGGTTCGACCATCGGCTTCCTGGGCCATCGTTTCGACACCATGACCGTGCTTTGCCTGCTGCTGTTCATCGGCGCGATGGGCAAGTCGGCGCAGCTTGGCCTCCACACCTGGCTGCCGGACGCGATGGAGGGGCCGACCCCCGTGTCGGCGCTGATCCACGCGGCGACCATGGTGACGGCGGGCGTGTTCATGGTGTGCCGCCTGTCGCCGATGTTCGAGGTTTCCCCGACGGCGCTGGGCTTCGTGACCTTCATCGGCGCTGCCACCTGCCTGTTCGCGGCGACGGTGGGCACGGTGCAGAACGACATCAAGCGCGTCATCGCCTATTCGACCTGTTCGCAGCTTGGCTACATGTTCTTCGCGGCGGGCGTGGGCGCTTACGGCGCGGCGATGTTCCACCTCTTCACCCACGCCTTCTTCAAGGCGCTGCTGTTCCTGGGCGCGGGCTCGGTCATCCATGCGATGCACCATGAACAGGACATGCGTTACTATGGCGCGCTCAGGAAGGAGATCCCGATCACCTTCTGGACGATGACTCTGGGCACGCTGGCGATCACGGGCGTCGGCATTCCGCTCGCCGGCTATGGTTTCGCGGGCTTCTATTCGAAGGACGGCATTCTGGAAGCGGCCTATGCTTCGGGCGGGGCGGGCGTCGGCGCCTATCTGGTCGGCGTGTTCGCGGCGCTGCTCACCAGCTTCTATTCGTGGCGTCTGGTGTTCCTTACCTTCTTCGGCAAGCCCCGCTGGGCCGCTTCGGAACATATCCAGCATGCGGTTCACGGGCACCATGAATCTCCGGAGGAAGAAACCGGGCATGACGGCCATGGCCATGACGATCATGGTCACGGCCACGAGCAGACCGGCACGGCGGGCTATCATCCGCATGAAAGCCCCTGGGTCATGCTGATCCCGCTGGTGGTGTTGAGCCTGGGCGCGGTGTTCGCGGGTTTCGCCTTCCACGATCAGTTCATCGGTCCCGAAGGCGGCATCGAGTTCTGGAAGGGCGCCCTGGCGTTCGACAGCCACCTGATGCACGCCGCGCATGAAGTGCCGACCTGGGTCAAGTTCGGTCCGTTCACGGTGATGCTGACCGGGCTGGTCATCGCCTGGCTGGCCTATCTGAAGTTCACCGACTGGCCGCGGCGTTTCGTCGCCACCTTCGGCGCTCTGTACCAGTTCCTGCTCAACAAATGGTATTTCGACGAACTGTACCATTTCCTGTTCGTCAAGCCCGCCTTCGCCATCGGCCGCTTCTTCTGGAAGTTCGGCGACGTCGGCTTCATCGACCGCTTCGGACCCAACGGGCTCGCCGCGCTGGTCGTGCAGGGCAATAAAGTCACCCGTCGGCTTCAGTCCGGCTACCTCTACACTTACGCGCTGGTGATGCTGATCGGCCTCGCCGCGGCCGCAACCTGGGCGATGACACGATAATGGACGGCTTCCCCATCCTTTCCCTGATGATGGCAGTGCCGATGGCGGGGGCCATCGCCTGTCTGTTCGCAGGCGCCAACCAGGCCCGCTGGATCGCGTTGCTGGCTACGCTGGCCGATCTGGCGCTGGGCGTCATCCTCTGGATGAATTTCGACCAGTCGGGGGCGGCCGCACAGTGGCAGTTCCAGGAATATGCGCCGATCTTCGGCCGGTTCGCCTGGGCGCTGGGCATTGACGGCATCGCGCTGCTGCTGATCGCGCTGACCGTATTCCTGATGCCGATCTGCATCGGCGCGAGCTGGATCGCCATCGAGAAGCGCGTGCCGGAATATATGGCGGCCTTCCTGTTCATGGAGGTGCTGATGATCGGCGTCTTCACGGCGCAGGATCTCTACCTTTTCTACATCATGTTCGAAGCTGGCCTGATCCCGATGTACCTGATCATCGGCATCTGGGGCGGTGCGGATCGCATCTACGCTTCGTATAAATTCTTCCTCTACACGCTGCTCGGATCGGTGCTGATGCTGATCGCGATGATGTGGATGGTGCATGAGGCGGGGACGACCGACATCCCGACGCTGATGGCCTATAATTTCGATCCGCATATCCAGACATGGCTGTGGCTGGCCTTCTTCGCCAGCTTTGCCGTCAAGATGCCGATGTGGCCGGTCCACACCTGGCTGCCCGACGCGCACGTCCAGGCGCCGACCGCGGGGTCGGTCATCCTGGCGGGCGTGCTGCTGAAGATGGGCGGCTACGGCTTCATCCGCTTCTCCCTGCCGATGTTCCCGGAGGCGTCCGCGCAGTTGGCGCCGCTGGTCTGGGGCCTGTCGATGGTCGCGGTGGTCTATACCAGCCTCGTCGCGCTGGTTCAGTCGGACATGAAGAAGCTGATCGCCTATTCCTCGGTCGCGCACATGGCCATCGTCACCATCGGCCTGTTCGCCTTCAACCAGGCTGGCCTGGAAGGCGCGATGATGGTGATGCTGGGCCATGGCCTGGTGTCGGGCGCGCTGTTCCTGTGCGTCGGCGTCATCTACGACCGGCTCCACACGCGGGAGATCAGCCGTTATGGCGGCCTCAGCATCAACATGCCCAAATATGCGGTGCTGTTCATGCTGTTCACCATGGCGTCGGTCGGCCTGCCGGGCACCAGCAACTTCGTGGGCGAATTCCTGTCGCTGATGGGCATTTACCAGGCGTCTAGCTGGGTCGCGCTGGTCGCCACCACGGGCATCATCCTGGGCGCGGCCTATATGCTCTATCTCTATCGCCGCATCTGCTACGGCGAACAGAAGAATGCGGACGCGGCGGCCATGCCCGATCTGTCGGCGCGTGAAATCTGGCTGCTGGCGCCTATCGCCGCGGCGGTGCTGTGGATGGGCGTCTATCCCGAAAGCTTCCTGGCGCCGATGCGTCCGGATATCCGCGCCCTGGAGGCCCGCCTCGCCCCTGCCGCTCCGGCGGGAGATTCCAAGATCAAGATGGGCGCGCCCAAGCCTGTCGAGGACGTCCATCATGAAGAAGCCCCTGCATTGTCTCACGAAGAAGCGTCGGGGGAGGCGCACTGATGATTGATTCCGCTTCCCTTCTGGCGGTCCTGCCGGAACTGATCCTGACCGCCGGCGGCTTGGTCCTGATGCTGGTCGCTGCCTATGGCGGCGACGCGACGGCGCGGGTCGTGAACTGGCTGTCGGTGTTGACGCTGGCTATCGCAGGCCTGGCGCTGTCCACGTCGCTGGCGCATGGACCCGACGCCTTTGACGGGCTGGTGCGCGCCGACGCCTTCTCCGTCTTTGCAAAGGCGCTGATCTATGGCGCGGCGGCCGCGGCGATCCTGCTCGCCCCGCGCTATTTCTCGGTCGGCGGCGCGCCGCGCCCCGAATATCCGGTGCTGATCCTCTTTTCTTCGATCGGCATGGGCATGATGGTGTCGGCGGGCGACCTGCTGACGCTCTATGTGGGCCTCGAAATGCAGAGCCTTGCCGCCTATGTGCTGGCGAGCTTCATGCGGCAGGACGAGCGTTCGTCCGAAGCGGGCCTCAAATATTTCGTCCTGGGTTCGCTGGCGAGCGGCATCCTGCTCTACGGTTCGGCGCTTCTCTATGGCTTCACCGGCAGCACCGGCTTCGACGGCATCGCGGTCGCTCTGGCCGACGGCGTGTCGAAGGGGGAACTGTTCGGCCTGGTGTTCGTGCTGGCGGGCCTTGCCTTCAAGATCAGCGCCGTGCCCTTCCACATGTGGACGCCCGACGTCTATGAAGGCGCGCCGACGCCGGTCACGACCTTCTTCGCCAGCGCGCCCAAGGTGGCGGCCATCGGCCTGACCGTCCGCGTCGCGATAGAGGCGCTGGGTCCGGCGGGTCTCGACTGGCAGCAGGTGGTGATCTTCGTCGCGCTCGCCTCGATCCTGTTCGGCGCGGTCGCGGCCATCGGCCAGACCAACATCAAGCGGCTGATGGCCTATTCGTCGATCAACAATGTCGGCTTCGCGCTGATCGGCCTGGCCTGCGGCACGCCCGCGGGCGCGGCGGCGACGATGAGCTATATGGCGATCTATGTCGTCATGACCATCGGCGGCTTCGCCTGCATCCTGCAGATGCGCGATGCGCAGGGCCGTCCGGTCGAGACCATCGCCAGCCTGGCGGGCCTGTCGCGTTCGCGCAAGGGGCTGGCGGCGGCGCTGGCGATCTTCATGTTCTCCATGGCGGGCATCCCGCCGCTCTTCGGCTTCTGGGCGAAGTTCCTGGTGTTCGACGCGGCGGTCGCGGCGGGCCTGACAGCGCTGGCGGCCTTCGGCATCGCCATGTCGGTGATCGGCGCCTTCTATTATCTGAAGATCATCAAGACGATGTATTTCGACGAGCCGGCCGCGCCCTATGAAGCGCGGGGCGGAGCGGTGGAGAATGTGATCCTGACGGCCTGCGCGGTGGTGATCGTCTTCGGTTACTTCCTCAATCCCGTCCTCGACAAGGCGAGCGCGGCGGCAGCGGCGTCGCTGTTCTGACCGAGCTTCGCTTCGTCGAGGAGACCGGCTCCACCAATGCCGACATGCTGGCCTTGGTCGGGCAGGGCG
This sequence comes from Sphingobium sp. HDIP04, assembly GCF_000445085.1. Lineage (NCBI taxonomy): Bacteria > Pseudomonadati > Pseudomonadota > Alphaproteobacteria > Sphingomonadales > Sphingobiaceae > Sphingobium > Sphingobium sp. HDIP04. Next base: position 16,866 of record NZ_ATDO01000126.1, read on the forward strand.
CGTCCGAAGGATGCTGGCTGCGCGCCGCCCGCCAGACCGGCGGACGCGGGCGCATGGGGCGCCATTGGGAAAGCCCGGAAGGCAATCTCTATTGCTCGACCGTGATCCGCCTGCGCGATGGCGACCCGTTGCCCTTTACGCTGGCGCTGGTCGCGGCCAATGCCGTCCATGCCCTCGTCGCGCCGCTTTGCGCGGGGCAGGCGCGGATCAAATGGCCCAATGACGTGCTGGTCGATGGCGCCAAGATCGCCGGCATCCTGCTGGAACGGGCCGGCGATGCCGTTGTCGCCGGGATCGGCATCAATGTGACCGGACATCCGGTCGGGCTGGACCGGCCGGCGACCAGCCTGTTCGCGCAAGGCGCCCCGGATGCTGATGCGGCCGACCTGCAAATCCGGCTTGCGGAGCTTTTCGCCCATTGGCTGGCGATCTGGCGGGCGCAGGGGCTGGATCCGGTACGCGCCCACTGGCTGGCCAACGCCCATCCCGCCGGCACGCCGATGCGCGTCGCACAACCCGATGGCGAAACGATAGAGGGCAGTTTCGACACGCTCGACCGCGATGGCATGCTGATCCTGCGCTTGGCGAATGGCGAGAGCCGTGCCATTCATGCCGGCGACATCCTTCTCATCTGACATCGGGGACCGGCCATGCTTCTCGCGATCGACGCGGGTAACACCAATGTGGTTTTTGCGCTGCTGGAAGGGCGGGAAATCCGCGCCCGTTGGCGGATCGCGACCGACCCCCGGCGCACGGCCGACGAATATGCGGTTTGGCTGAACCAGCTCCTGATGCTGGAGGGGTACAGGATCGCCGATGTCGAGGCGGTGATCATCGCGACCGTAGTGCCGCGCGCCCTGCACAATCTCCAGGTGCTGGCGGATAAATATTTCAGGACGACCGCCCTCGTCGCGGGCCAGGCGCCGGTGGAGTGGGGCATCGCGCTTGATGTGGCAGAGCCTGCCTCGGTCGGGGCGGACCGGGTTGTAAACGCCATCGCCGCCCACCATCTCTATCCCGAAGATTTGATCGTGATCGATTTCGGCACGGCGACGACCTTCGACGTGATCGATTATCATGGCGCCTACAAGGGCGGCATCATCGCGCCGGGCATCAACCTGTCGCTAGACGCCCTGGTGGCGGCCGCCGCGAAGCTGCCCAAGATCGCGATCGCGCCGCCGGAAAGCCGGTCGGTCATCGGCCGCACGACGGAGGCGCAGATGCATATCGGCGTCTTTTGGGGCTATGTGGCGATGATGGAGGGGCTGGTCGCCCGCATGCGCGCGGAAATCGGCCGTCCGGCCAAGGTGATTGCAACGGGGGGGCTGGCGGTCCTCTTCGACGACAATAGCGATATTTTCGATGCGATCGCGCCCGATCTCACGATCCAGGGCCTCGCATTGCTGTATGAACGGAGTTTGAAAACAGAATGATACCCGGAAATGAGCTGATCTTCCTGGCCCTTGGCGGTTCGGGAGAGATCGGCATGAACGTCAATCTATACGGTTGCCAGGGCAAATGGGTGATGGTCGATCTGGGCCTGACCTTTGCCGATCCGGCCTATCCCGGCGTGGAACTGGTGCTGCCGGACCTGAGCTTCATCGAGGATCGGAAGGACGACCTGCTGGGCATCGTGCTGACCCATGGGCATGAGGATCATATCGGCGCCATCCCCTATCTCGCGGCGGATCTGGGCGTACCGCTCTATGCGACGCCCTTCACCGCGGGGCTGATCCGGCTGAAGCTGGAGGAGGAAGGGCTGACGGAGGAGGTGGAACTCAACGTCATCGACAATGAAGGCAGCTTCGCGCTGGGCCCATTCGGCTTCCGCTACGTGCCGCTCGCCCATTCGATCCCCGAAGGCAATGCGGTGCTGATCGACACGCCCCATGGAAAAATCTTCCATACCGGCGACTGGAAGCTGGACGAGACGCCCCTGCTGGGCCAGCCCTCCACGCCGGAGGAACTGACGGCCATCGGCGACGAGGGCGTGCTGGCGCTGGTGTGCGACAGCACCAATGTCTTCAATCCCGAGGCGAGCGGTTCCGAGGGCGACGTCCGCGAAGGGCTGATGAGCACGATCAAGGGCGCGAAGGGAAGGGTGCTGGTCACGACCTTCGCCTCCAACGCGGCGCGCCTGCAGACTTTGGGGGAGGTCGCCAATGCCGTCGGGCGCAAGCTCTGCGTGGCGGGGCGCTCGCTGGACCGCATCATCTCCACGGCGCGGACGGCCGGCTATCTCAGGGATTTCCCGCCGACCGTCGATTGGGACGACGCCATGGCCCTGCCGCGCAATGAGGTGATGATCATCGCCACCGGCGGCCAGGGGGAGGCGCGGGCCGCCCTGTCCCGCATCGCCTTCGACAGCCATCCGATCAAGCTGGACGAGGGCGACCTGGTCGTCTTCTCGTCCAAGCAGATTCCGGGCAATGAGATCGCCATCGGCCGCATCCAGAACGCGCTGGCGGCCAAGGGCGTGCTGATGGTGACGGATCGCCAGGCGGAGGTGCATGTGTCCGGCCATCCGGGGCGTCCCGAGCTGGAGGCCATGTATCGATGGGTGCGGCCGCAAATCCTGCTGCCGGTCCATGGCGAGCGGCGGCATATGGCCGAACAGGCGCGCCTGGGGCTGGCGAGCGGCGTGCCCCATGCGGTTGTGCAGTCCAATGGCGACGTGCTGCGGCTGGCGCCCGATGGGCCGGAGATCATCGGCAACCAGGCGACGGGCCGACTGGTGCTGGACGGCGACGTCATCCTGCCGGCTGACGGCGCGACGATGAACGAGCGGCGCAAGGTCGCGCTGCATGGCCAGATCAGCGTCGCGGTGGCGCTGGACGGCAAGGGCAGGGTCATCGGTTCCCCCGCCTTGCGCACCCAGGGCGTGCCCGTGGAAGAGGACAAGGCCGCATTCCTGGAGGAGGCCGCGGACGAAGCGGCCGGCGCCGTCGCCAAGGGATCGCAGGAAGAAGAGGCCCTGCGCGAACGGGTAAGGCTGGCGGTGCGGCGCACGGCGACGCGCTGGACCGGCAAGAAGCCGGTGGTGGACGTGCTGCTCATTCGCGCCTAAGCCTGCGCTCATGAACTGGTATGCGATCTTTGCCATCTACGCGCTGTTCTGGGTGATCAGCGCCTTCATCGTGCTGCCCTTCGGCGTTCGCACGCCCCACGAAACGGGCGAGGCATTGCGGCCGGGCCAGGCGGAGAGCGCGCCCAGCAATTTTCGCCCCGGCAGGGTCGCCATCCGCGCGACGATCCTGTCGGCGGCTCTCTTCGGCCTCTATTACGCCAATTATGTCGAAGGCTGGGTGACGCTGGAGCGGTTCACGCATATCGGCTGAGCGAAAGGCGGCCGCGAAGGGCATCGGTTCAGCCGGCGGCGATCACCATCATGTGCATCCGCGCCCTGATGCGGAAGCCGAGCGTTTCGTACAGCGCCACCGTCGCCTCATGCGCGGCATAGGCGTGGAGGAAGGGCGTTTCGCCCCGTTCCAGCATGGCCTTTGCGACGATCCGCATCAGCCTTTTGGCATGGCCCCGCCCGCGATGATCGGGATGGGTGCAGACCCCGCTGACCTCGGCAAAGCCCGGCATGCGCATCCGTTCGCCCGCCATGGCGATCAGCCTGCCCTGTTCCCTGATGCCGATGAACCGGCCGAGCCGATGGGTGAGCGGCAGGAAGGGACCAGGCCTGGTCATCAAGGCAAGGGCGCGCATTTCCTCAGCGTCCTCATCGGTCAGGGTGACGATGTCCGCGGCGGCGGCGTCGCCCGGAATATCGTCCGCCGCCATCTGCGCAAGCATCGCTTCGCGGACCAGCCTCATGCCTGGCGGGGGCGTCTGCGCGTCGGGTTCGACGATCCAAAGCTCTCCCTGTTCGGGCGCGAGCGCGGCGAGCGCCGATTGCGCGGCGGGACTGGCGTCGGCCGCCGCGGCGAAGGGCCCGTAGCGCGGATCGATCCGCAGGGCGAGCGCATTCCCCTGGGCCAAAGGCTTCCAGCCGCTGTTGAGGGCGTTCCAGACCGGGCGATGCAGGGAATGGGGCATGATGGCGCTATTTTCCGGCTAAGGCCATGGAAAGCAAGTCCTCCTGTCTTGCTCCGTCGGCAAGAAGCCGCGACCATCGCCTGATTCCGTAACGACGGCCAATTTCCAGCGCTTTTGGGCGCCGCGATTTACCAAATGGAAATCATGTTTCGGCAATGGTGGCAGTGACGTGTCACGCCCTCAACGAAACTTGATCGCATCCTTGCGCGGGCGCATGACGCCCGACACTCAGCAAAGCGCTGAAGTGCAGGCGAATCTCGTCAAATCTCTCTATGCTTCTCCCGCATCGCTGATGATCGGCGCGGTGGCGGGTGGCGCGCTGGGGTTGGTGATCGCATTTTATGCGAAACTCACGGCCATTACCGTGATCGCAATTCTGATCTGCCTGGTGGGCCTCAGCCGATCCATCTCGGCCGTTTATTTCCAGCGGCAGCTCGCCCATCAGAACGGCGGGACGCAGCCGATCTGGGGACTGGCCTATGAACTGGGCGCCTGGGGCTATGCCGCGCTGCTGGGGATATTGACCTTCGCGACCCTTTTGCTGTCCCAGGATGCGACGCTCCATGTTTTGGCCGTGTGTCTCGTGGCGTCCTATTCCGGCGGTATTTCCGGTCGTAATGCGGGCCGCATCCATGTCGCGGTGGGGCAGACATGTCTTTCCCTGCTGCCCACATCGCTCGGGCTCGTCCTTGCCGGCGGGTTGGGCTATACGGTTCTCGGAATTCTCTGCTTCCTGATGATCTTCGCCATGGCGGACATCACCAAGGCGACGCACCGCATCGTCCTGGAAGCGTTGCAGGGCAAATATGAAAAGACACAGCTTGCCGTCAAGTTCGAGCGTCTGGCCCGGTTCGACAGCCTGACGGGCGTCGAAAACCGCATGGCGATGCAGATGCGGCTGCGCGAAATGTTCGATGGCCGACGATCCGACAAGGATCCGATGGCGGTGTTCTGGATGGATCTGGATCGCTTCAAGGAAATCAACGACTCGCTGGGGCATATGATTGGCGACCAGCTCTTGTGCAGGGTTGCCGAAAGATTGTCTCACGCGCTGGACGGGCGCGGCCATGTCGCGCGATTCGGAGGTGACGAGTTCGTGCTGATCTGTCCGGGCGCCGACCGATCCGAAGCGGAGCGGATCGCCGGCGACATCATGGCCGAATTCACGCATGATTTCGACGTGGGCGGCTATCTTCTGGGCGTGACCGCCTCCATGGGCATAGCCGTCGCCCCGGAGGACGGCCAGGACAGTGACGAACTGCTCCAGCATGCGGACATGGCGCTCTACCAGGCGAAGCATGCCGGGCGGAACCGCCACGCGCAGTTCACCTGGTCGATGAAGGAACGGCAGAACCGCACCTATGACCTGGAAATGGGTCTGCGCAGCGCCATGGCGAACAAGGAGCTGATGCTGCATTATCAGCCGATCTTCGATACGCGATCGGGCAAGATCGCGATCTGCGAAGCGCTGATGCGATGGGACCATCCGACGCTCGGCCGCATTTCCCCGGCGGAGTTCATCCCCATCGCAGAAAGCTGCTCGATGATCGAGCCGATCACGGCCTGGGCGCTGGAGCAGGCCTGCCAGGACGCGATGGAATGGGATGAGAATGTCCGCGTCGCGGTCAATATCTCCCCCGTCTTGATCAAGAGCGACGGGTTGCCCCGCGCGGTGATCGCGGCGCTGATGCGATCGGGACTGAAGGCGCGCCGGCTGGAACTGGAAGTCACCGAGTCGATCTTCCTGGAGGATAGCGGCCGCACCAACCTGATCCTGTCCGACCTTCAGCGGATCGGCCTGCGGCTGGCGCTTGACGATTTCGGCACCGGCTATTCCTCGCTCGGCTATCTGCGCGACTATGCCTTCGACACGATCAAGGTCGACCAGAGCTTCATGCGCGGGGTCGAGGGCAATGCCCGTCACAGGGCCATCGCCCAGTCGGTCGCCTATCTGGCGCACGCCCTGGATGTGGAAACGGTGGCGGAGGGCATCGAGACCGATGATCAACTGCGCTGCGCCCGTGAAATGGGCTTCACCAACGTCCAGGGATTCGTGCTGAGCCGGCCGGTGCCCGCGCCTCAGGTGCTGGAGATGATGCGACTTATGGATGACGACAGCGGCAGCGTCGCCAGACTTCAGGATCGGCGACGCGCCTGACCCTATCTGTGCAGGCGGGCCTGGGCCGATGCCAGGCGGCGCATCATCCGTACGCTCTTAAGGTCCAGCTTGAGCGCAGTGGCCGCCCAATTCTCCACAATGTCCTTGAGTTCGTCATATTCCAGCGGATCGACGCGCCGGCCCGCCTGGAACACCCCGACATGGCCGGCATGATGGGGCAGGCTGGACGCAATATAGTCGCGCACCGCCTGCTCGCCCTCGCCATCCTCCACCAGCGTGTGGATGATGCCCATGTCGTGCATCTCCTGCGCGGTATAGACCTTGCCCGACAGGATCATCCGTTCGGCCGCCAGCCGCCCCAGCTTGCGTGAGAGAATGGAATAGGCCCCCATCCCGGGGAAGAGGCCGAACAGCATTTCCGGCACGCCGAAGCGCGCGCTGCGTTCCGCAATGGCAACATCGAAGCAGAGCAAGGCTTCGAAGCCGCCGCCCAATGCGTCACCCTGCGCCAGCGCGATCGAGACCACGGGCAGGTCGCCATTGCGCCAGGTGCGGTGCACGACGTCGATGCAGGCATGGCCATAATCGACAAGGCCGGGCAGATCGCCTCGCTCTATGCAGCCGGCGAACAGTTCCAGATCTCCGCCCAGATTGAAAACGCCGGGAAAGCGCGATCCGGCAACCATATATTTCACCGGCAACTTGCCCGCGTCGAACAACCGCTTGGTCTCCACATACCAATAGCGGACGTCGCGCAACATGGCGGGGCTGAAATTCGGCCGATTCGTGGGCGTCATGAAGGCCCACAACGTGGCCGCATCCGCGTCCCAGCTCACGTCGATCTGGCCCAGGTCGAACATCGTCGAGGTGCCGATGTCAGGCGCGGAAACCACGCTTTCCGTAACGGCGGCGAGGGCTGCGTCCTCCTCCGCCGGAAGATGGGCGGGCGTCAGGTCGTCCATATGTTCTCGCGCGGAATTAAATCGCCCGGAATCAATCATCTGAGCCCCCGAGTTGCTATTGACGATGAGCAGAACAGGGTTGCGGCCCTTATGCAATCGCGCCGAGGGGCCTTGCTGCGGAATTAACCATTTTTAGTTGCAACTGTTGCAGGGATGTCGCCAAATATTCCGTTACGCAAAGGTAAACGTTGCATTAATGCAACAAACTGACTTTTGACGATATGCCGCAAATCGGGTGCAGGCCTTTGTTAACCTTTATTAATTACGATCCCGATCATGAACAGGCCCCGAACCGACAAGCAGCTTGTGACCCTGCTGCTGCACGATGCGCAAGGAGAGTCATGGCGGCTCAGCCTGGCGGCGGATTGTCTTTGCTTCATCGGCAATTATCGCCGCGTCGATGGCTTCGACGTCGATGCCGTCGTGGCGCTGGACGGACTGCGCAAGAAGGGCTGAAGCGCGCCTTTGCGGCCTTGTCTGGCGCGCCTTTCGATCCTACAGCGCGCAGCGTGACAAATCCCCGCTTTTCCTTTTCGATTGCCGCGACCGACGGCAAGGCCCGCACCGGCGCCATCCAGATGCGGCGGGGCGAAATCCGCACGCCCGCCTTCATGCCGGTCGGCACCGCCGCCACGGTCAAGGCGATGCGGCCTGCCGAAGTGCGGGCGGCCGGCGCCGACATCATCCTGGGCAACACCTATCACCTGATGCTGCGTCCGGGCGCGGAGCGCGTGGCGCGACTGGGCGGGCTGCACGGCTTCATGGGCTGGGACCGGCCGATCCTGACCGACAGCGGCGGATACCAGGTGATGAGCCTCAGCGCGCTGACGAAGATGAGCGAGGAGGGCGTCGCCTTTTCCAGCCATATCGACGGGTCCAGGCATATGCTGACCCCGGAACGCTCGATGGAAATCCAGCGGTTGCTGGACAGCGACATCGTCATGGCCTTTGACGAGTGCACCAGGAACGGCTGCACCCATGACGAGGCGGCGAAGTCCATGGAGCGGTCCATGCGCTGGGCGAAGCGATCGCGCGACGGGTTCGACGCAGGGGGGGAGCATGCCGAACGGGCCGCCCTGTTCGGCATCCAGCAGGGATCGCTGGACGAGGGGCTGCGGCGGATTTCGGCGGAAAGGCTGATCGACATCGGCTTCGACGGCTATGCCGTGGGCGGGCTGGCGGTGGGCGAGGGGCAGGAGGCGATGTTCGCCACGCTCGATTTCGCGCCCGCCATGCTGCCGGCGGACAAGCCGCGTTACCTGATGGGCGTGGGCAAGCCCGACGACATCGTCGGCGCTGTGGAGCGGGGGATCGACATGTTCGATTGCGTGCTGCCGACGCGCAGCGGGCGCAACGGACAGGCCTTTACCTGGGCCGGGCCGCTCAATATCCGCAATGCGCGCTTCGCGGAGGATATGGGACCGCTCGATCCGCGCTGCGCTTGTCCCGTGTGCGCGACCTGGAGCCGCGCCTATCTGCATCATCTGGTCAAGGCCGGCGAGATGCTTGGCGCGATGCTGATGACGCAGCACAATATCCATTTCTACCAGGCGCTGATGCAGGAAATCCGGGACAGCATAGCCGCCGGGCGCTTTGCGAGCTTCGCGGCGGATTTCAGGCGGGATTACCAGCGGGCCTGAGGCGCGGGTTCCCCAGGATGCGTATCGTTCCAGCATCGATACGGCCTGGGGTGTGTGGGGATTCAGTTCAGGGCGCGGCGAAAATAGTGGATTTCGAGAAC
>NZ_ATDO01000127.1:0-5304 GCF_000445085.1 Sphingobium sp. HDIP04
AGCGTACTTCAGTACGTGAGCACCGGAAGCGCAGAAAGCCGCTATTTGCAGCCCGCCATGGACTGAATCCCCACACACCCTAGCGGAACACCACCGTCTTGCCGCCATTTTGGAGCACCCGGCGGTCGGCCAGCCAGCTTACCGCCCTGGCCAGCACCTGGGCTTCGATGTCGCGGCCGATGCGGATCATGTCCTCCGCCGTCGCGCGATGGTCCACGCGCTCCACCGCCTGTTCGATGATCGGCCCTTCGTCCAGATCGGCGGTCACGAAATGGGCGGTCGCGCCGATCAGCTTCACGCCCCGCTCATGCGCGCGGTGATAGGGGCGCGCGCCCTTGAAACCGGGAAGGAAGCTGTGGTGGATGTTGACGCAGCGCCCGGCCAGCCTTTCCACCAGCCCTTCGGAAAGCACCTGCATATAGCGGGCGAGGATCAGATATTCGGAGCGTGTCCGTTCGAACAGGCTGAACAGCGCCTCCTCCTGCGCGGCCTTGTCGCCATTGGGCGGCAGCTCATGATAGGGGATGCCGTGCCATTCGGTGATCCGGCGCATGTCGGGATGGTTGGACGCCACGCCCATGATGTCGACCGCCAGCGTGCCCGTCTGCCAGCGGTGCAGCAGGTCCGCCAGGCAGTGCGACCCCTTGGAGACCGCGATCAGCATGCGCGGCTTTTCATCGGCGCTGGTCAGCCGCCAGTCCATGGCGAAGCGGGCGCCGACATCGCCGAACTCGCCGCGCAGCCGGTCGGTGTCGCCCATGCGATCGTCCGTCGCCTCGAACGCGACGCGCATGAAGAAGCGGCCCGCTTTCCGGTCGGCATATTGCTGGCTGTCGGTGATGAAGCCGCCGCGCTCCGCCAGGAACTGGCTGACGGCCGCGACGATGCCGACCTGGTCGGCGCAGGCCAGCGTCAGCACCCAGGATGGGACAACCGGATCAGTCAACGCGCATCTCCCCCGCAAGATCGGGAACCCGTTGCCTCAAGCCTGCGCGCCGATCAACCCGTTATCCGCGTCCTTCGCCCTGCACGCCGGTCATGGCGAAGATGCCCGTCGCATTGCCGGTGTCGAAGGCAAGGTCCAGCCTGCCGGTTTCAGGATCGATGTCGCGGCTGATGAATTCGTAGAACGATCCTGGAACCCGGCGCAGTTCGTTGCCGGCAAAGAGCCGTTCCACCGTGTCGGCGCGCAGGGCCGTCTGCCTGACCCGTCCGGTGCGGGAGATTTCCAGCCGGTCCTTGATCGGCCAGTCCTCCGCCTTCAACCGTTCCGCCAGTGCGGCGACGTCCGCCACCCGGTCCGTCGCGTGGTTGAAGGCATTGCCCTCCGTCGCGATCCAGGCCGCCTCATGGGAACGGGAAAGCAGCAGTTCATAATCCTCGACGCTCGGCGGCCGATGCTGCCGGTCGAAGGCCGCGACGATCGCGGGCAGGGCCGCGGCGGCTTCCTCCAGCGTGACGGGGCGGTCGTCCGCGAATTTTTCCAGCACGGCCTGGGCTTCGGATGTCAGCGGATCGCGGGAAGTGCCGAATATGCGCGCCGCCGCCTCTGCGAATTCCGGGTCGAAGCGGTCGACATGCAGTTCCGACAGGAAGAATTGCGGGATCGCTTCGGGCAGGTCGACATGGCGATAGGCCCGGCCGGTCATCCGCAGCCGGTCCAGCGGATAGACGGCGGCCATCTCATAGCCCAGCGGCACCAATATGCGGGTGAACGCCTCCTCGCCCGGCGGCAATTGTCCGGTCGCGCCCTTGGCCAGCCGCACGGTGCGCAGCGCGCCATGGTCGAACACCACCTTGCCGCCCCGCGCCAGCCGGTCCGCGACATAGGCGGCCCCGCTGGGCACCCTTTCCAGAAGGTCGTGGAACAGCGCGACGTTCATCGCCATGGCGAAGGCGGCGCGCGTGACATGGGGGCCGCCCTGTCCCGTCAGGCGGGGGTCCAGATCGAGCGCTGCGAGCGCCGCCCGTGCCGGTTCGGGGCCGAGAAACCCCTCCACCAGCGCATTGATCACCGACTGATTTTCCACCGACATGGGACGCTCCGTGCTGATGCGCCATTATCGCACGGTTGAAATAAAATTCCAAGCTGTGGCAAGATTTACATCTTCTTCGGCATGCACTCCGCCCCGGCCGCCTTGATCGCGCCGCACAGCCGGCTGGCGTCCGCGCTGCTTGCCAGGGGACCGGCCTGCAACCGGGTCACGCCGCCGCTGGTCAGGATATAGGGCTGGTAGCCGGACAGGCCGCCGACCTTCGCGCTGAGCTGCGTCCAGAGCGCGCGGGCGCGCGCCTCCGCGCTGAAGGCGCCGATCTGAACGCGCCAGCCGCCGCTCGCCGGCTTGGGCAGGGCGGGCCTGGATGCAGGGAGTCTGGATTCTGGGGGCCTGGATTCTGGGGGCTTGGCGGCTGTTGTCTTGGCGGGCGCTGGTTTCGCCGTCGGTTCCGGAGCCTTGGGCTTGGATGGAGTGGAGGGCGGCAATTGCGCCGTCCGCACGGGGGCAGGGGCCTCCCGCACCACGGGCGCGGGCAGGCGGGGTTCATCCGCCGTCGCGCTCTGCCGGCCGATGGACCCGGCCATGGCGATCGCGTCGTTGCGCTGGTCCTGCGGAATATATTTGTCCATCTGGCGGAGGCTGGCCGTCGCCTGGGCCAGGCCGGATTGCGACGCCCGCGTCATCAGCGCATAGGCGCGCACCCAGTTCTTCGCGGTCAGGTCTCCGTTGAACAGGGCGGTGCCGACGATATATTGCGCGCGCGGCTCGCCCCGTTCGGCGGCGCGTTGCAGATAGGGAAAGGCGCCTGCGCGGTCGCCCTGCTGGAACATCAGAAGGCCCAGATTGTCCTCGGCGCGGGAATGGCCCTGTTTCGCGGCCTTGCGATACCAGTCGATGGCGAGCGCGGGATCGGCCTTCACGCCGCGACCCAGCTTGTAGGCCTGGCCCATGTTGAACTGCGCATCGGGATCGCCGGACTGCGCCAGCGGCTGCCACACCGCCACCGCCCTGGCATAATCGCCCTGCTGCCAGGCATCGACGCCGGCCTTCACATCGGCCGACGCAGCCTGCGCCAGGCTCAACATGGTTCCGGCGGCCAACACGCCCCAGATCTGCTTCATGCTCATGCTCCCCAAGGGTTCTTGCACGATCCTATGCCGACGCAAGGTTAATAGCGACTTAGCATTAAGAACATCGCCTTTTTACGGGCTGTCAGGCTTCCGCGCGGATTAACCAATTCTTAGGCGGGCCTGTGGCACTCCTCCCCCCAATTGGATTTTTGGGGGAAGTTGCGTGCGCATATTGGCATTGGCATCGCAAAAGGGGGGATCGGGCAAGACCACCCTGTCGGGACACCTGGCCGTCCAGGCGCAAATGGCGGGCGCCGGTCCGGTCGTGCTGATCGACATCGACCCGCAAGGATCGCTGGCCGACTGGTGGAACGAGCGCGAGGCCGAATATCCCGCCTTCGCCCAGACCACGGTGGCGCGCCTGGCCGCGGACCTGGAGATACTGCGCCAGCAGGGCTTCAAGCTCGCCGTCATCGACACGCCGCCCGCCATCACCATGGCGATCCAGAGCGTCATTTCCGTCGCTGAGCTGATCGTCGTCCCGACCCGCCCCAGCCCGCACGATCTGCGCGCCGTGGGCGCCACGGTCGACCTGTGCGAACGGGCGGGCAAGCCGCTGATCTTCGTCGTCAACGCCGCCACGCCCAAGGCGCGCATCACGTCCGAAGCCGCCGTCGCCTTGTCGCAGCATGGCACGGTCGCGCCGGTCACGCTGCACCACCGCACCGATTTCGCCGCATCGATGATCGACGGCCGCACGGTGATGGAGGTCGACCCCAATGGCCGCTCCGCGGGGGAGGTCACGCAGCTATGGACCTATGTGTCCGACCGGCTGGAAAAGAATTTCCGCCGCACCGTCTTTTCCGTGCCGCACAATGCCGTCGGCACGGCGGGCACGGTCCGTCCGGCAAGCGGCGGCTTCGGCCGCCGGATCTCGCAATAAGAGAAGGGGAGCATCATGGTCGAACCGAAACCTCTCGCTTCGCTGACGTCCGGCCTGCTGGCGCGCAAGGGCGCCGCATCGCCCGCCATGCGCCGTCCCGTCTTCGGCCTGACCGCCGGAGCCACGGCGTTGCAGGAGGATCTGGGCTGGAACGACATGGGCTTTGACGTGACTCAGCCGGAACCGGCGCCGTCCGAAGCCCGCTCCGTCGCCGGGCTGACGCCGATGACGGCGGTTCCCGCCGTCGCGCCGGTGCCCGCCGTCGTGACCGAGCGCGAGGAACTGGCCGAACGCATCGCCGAAACGGCTGCCCCCGCCAAGGTCGAAAAAACCAGGAAGAAGGCCCGTGCCTCCGCCGCGGCGAAGGGTCGCAAGGCCGCCTTCACCCTGCGGCTGGATGCCGATCGCCATCTGAAGCTGCGCCTTGCCAGCGCCATTGTGGGCCGATCCGCGCAGCAGATGGTGACAGAGGCGCTGGACGCCTATCTTGCCAGCCTGCCGGAGGTGGACCGGCTGGCCCGCGAACTGCCGCGCGCGGCGACGACCAGGGATCGGTAAAGCCATGAAGCGCAAGGCCTTCGCCAAAGCAGCGGTCGCGTCGATGCTGATCGGCACGACCATGGTGGGATGCACCGGGGCGGCTTTCCGCACCGCCGCCGTCGCTCCGCAAAAGCCCGATCGGCTGGCGGCCGGCATCGAAAAGGCGCTGGCGGATCGCGACGGCGCCCGCGCGGTCGACCTGGCGGAGGCTGCCGTGCAGGCGGCGCCGCAGGATGCCGGCTACAGGCAGTTGCTTGGCCGCGCCTATGTCGCCGACGGCCGCTTCGCATCGGCGGAAACCGCGCTGGCCGACGCGATGACGCTGGGCAATCGCGATGCGCGCACCATCGTCACCCTCGCGCTGGTAAAGGTGGGCCTGGGCAAGGACCGCGCCGCCCGCGACCTGCTCGCCAGCCATGCCGACATCGTTCCGGCGGCCGACTATGGCCTGGCCATGGCGATGGCGGGCGACGCGCCGGAGGGCGTGCGCATCCTGTCCGAAATGATCCATGATCCGGCGGCCACCGCCCGCACCCGCCAGAACCTGGCCTATGCCTATGCCTTGGCCGGGCGGTGGAAGGATGCGCGCATGATGGCGGGCTTCGACCTCGATCCGCTTGCCGCCAACCAGCGCATCACCCAATGGGCGCAGAATGCCGCGCCAGGCCTTTCGCAGCAGCGCGTCGCGGCGCTGATGGGCGTGACGATCGACGGTGCCGACGCCGGCCAGCCGGCGGCCCTCGCCCTGGCGGCG
>NZ_ATDO01000128.1:0-35571 GCF_000445085.1 Sphingobium sp. HDIP04
CGCCGTGACGCCCCCGCGCCTTCGGGAGGCTCCGCGCCTTCAGCCGGCGGCCTTCCAGGCCAGCGGCAGGGGCAGCGGCCATTGGGTGGTTCAGCTCGGCGCCTATGACAATGCCGCCATCGCCAAGGAAAAATGGTTCGCCATGGCCCGCCGCAACAGCGTGCTGGCGAATTTGCCGGTCGTCACCAGCCAGATCACGGTGAACGGCGCGACCTTCGCCCGTCTGGCCGTCGGCGGCTTCGACGAGCGGGGCGAGGCCGTCGCGCTTTGCCGCGCGATCCAGGCGCGGCGCGGCCAGTGCTTCGTCCGGGAGAATGCGGTCGATGCCCTGCCGCAACGCTGGGCGCTGGCGACCAAGGGCCGTCAATACGCATCGCGCTGAACAAAAAAGCTGACCAGGATCGCATTTGCGGGCGGCATCCACGATGTCCGCCCGCATATTCCTTGCAGGCGCGACCTGCTTCGAAGCCGGATCCGCCGCGCGGGGCAGGGCGGCTGTACATTCGCGTAAATCAGGTGGAAATTGGCTCCCCGAGTAGGATTCGAACCTACGGCCATTCGATTAACAGTCGAATGCTCTACCGCTGAGCTATCGGGGAGCGACCCGGCTCGTGCCGGGCAGGCCGCGCATATGCAGCGGCTTTTGCGAAATGGCAAGGGTGGGAAATGCCGCCGGTCCGAAAAAATGCGCGGGCGGCCCGATATGCGCGGAACATGGGTCGGGGCGCATCGATCCGGCCGGTTGAGGGAGGATTTCCGGCACCGCCGCCGGATGGAAATTGGCTCCCCGAGTAGGATTCGAACCTACGGCCATTCGATTAACAGTCGAATGCTCTACCGCTGAGCTATCGGGGAGCGACCCGGCTTCCGCTGGGCAGGCCGCGCCTATAGCAGCGGCTTTCCGGCAATGGCAAGCGCCAAATGACGGAATTTTCACGCGATGAACTGTTCGGCCGCGATCCGGTCGTCCAGCGTATGTTCCGGGTCGAACAACAGCGTCAGCGGCGTCGCGCGGTCGATCTTGACCTCCACCTGGGCGACGTCGCGCACTTCGCGCTGGTCCGCCACGGCGCTGACCGGGCGCTTCACCGGATCGAGCGCGGTGAACTGGATCACCGTATTTTCCGGCAGGATCGCCCCGCGCCAGCGCCGGGGGCGGAAGGGGCTGATCGGCGTCAGCGCCACCAGCGCCGATCCCAGCGGCAGGATCGGCCCATGGGCGGAAAGATTATAGGCCGTCGAGCCGGCCGGCGTCGCCACCAGCACGCCGTCGCACACCAGTTCGGGCAGGACGGTGCGGTCGTTGACCTTCACCTCCAGCTTGGCGGTCTGGCGCGTTTCGCGCAGCAGCGAGACTTCATTGATGGCGGGGATGGAAAAACGCTCCCCATCCACGGTGTCGACGATCATGCGCAGCGGGCTGACCTTGAAGGGCTTGGCCGCCTCTATCCGCTGTTCCAGCCGTTCGAGCCGCCATTCGTTCATCAGGAAGCCGACCGTGCCCAGGTTCATGCCGAACACCGGCAGGATGCGCCGCCCCTCCAGCATGGAGTGCAGCGTCTGGAGCATGAAGCCGTCGCCGCCCAGCGCGATGATCATGTCCGCCTGGTCCACGGGCACGAAATCATAGGAAGCGCGCAGCCTTTCCTCCGCCGCCTTGGCTGCCGGGCTGGGGGACGCGACCAGGGCGCGCCGGACGTCGTCGGTCATCCGCCGGTCACGCTCATATGCCGCCGCACCGCCGGCGCGGCGTCCGCGCCGATGCGGAAGTCATGCGCCGCCGGCTTCAGCCGCAGGGCGCGGTCGATCAACGGCTCCACCGCCGGCAGTCCGCCCTGGCGGAAGGCGGCCTTCAGGTCGACATGATCCTCATGGCCCAGGCACATGAAGATCTTGCCCTCGCAGGTCATGCGCATGCGGTTGCAATCGGCGCAGAAATTATGGGTGAGCGGCGTGATCAGCCCCAGCCGCGCCTTCAACCCATCGACCGCATGATAGCGCGCCGGACCGCCGGTGCGGTGCGGGATCGGCGCCAGCGCGCGATGGCGGCGGATGGAATCGGCGACCTGCGTCAGCGGCAGATAATGGTCCGTGCGGTCTTCCCCGGTCTCGCCCAGGGGCATGGTCTCGATCAGGGTCAGGTCGAAACCCTGATCGTCGCACCAATGCAGCATCGGCAGGATCTCGTCCTCATTGACGCCCTTGAGCGCGACCATGTTGATCTTGACCGCCAGCCCGGCCGCCCGCGCCGCCGCCAGCCCCTCCAGCACCGGCCGGATGTCGCCGTTCCGCGTCACATGGGCGAAACGTTCGGGGTCCAGGCTGTCCAGGCTGACATTGACGCGCCTGACGCCCGCATCGGCAAGCGCCTGCGCATGGTGCGCCAGCCGCGTGCCGTTGGTGGTGAGCGTCAGTTCATCCAGGCCCGCGCCCACATGCCGCCCGATCCGCCGGACGAGGTCGATGATGTCGCGCCGCACCAGCGGTTCGCCGCCGGTCAGCCTGATCCTGCGCACGCCCCGGGCGATGAAGAGGTCGGCCAGCAGCGCGATCTCCTCCAGCGTCAGAATTTGGTCCCTGGGAAGGAATGTCATCCGCTCCGCCATGCAATAGCGGCAGCGCAGGTCGCAGCGATCCGTCACCGAAATCCGCAAATAGCTGATCCGGCGGCCGAGTGCATCGGTCAGGGCCGTGCGTCCAGGATCGGCCATCTCCATATGTCCTAGCTAGGCGATGGACCTGCCCCGTGCAAGCGTCACTGGTTGCGGCAGCGTAAACAGGTCGCTAACCGATGGACATTAGGGAAGAGGGCGTGAACCGTCCCGAGGAGCATCATGTGAGCGGCGAGACCGCACTGGACGGACAGCGCAGCCTCTTCATCCTGTCGCCGGGCGACCGCGACGGATTGTCGCAGCAGGCGAGGGCGGCGGGCTGGCGCGCCATCGCCGCCCGTCGCGCCACCGATGCCGCGCAGCGCTTCCTGCACAGCGACGCCCAGATCGCCCTGGCCGACATGCGCGGCGCGAGCGATGGCGACATCCGCCTGATCGCGTCGCTGGGTCCGTCGGTGGATGCGGGCGGGGGCGCGCTGATCGTGCTGGTCGACGCGGGGGACATGGCCGCGGTGCCGGCGTTGCTGGAGGCGGGGGCGACGCATTTCCTTGCCGCGCCCTTCACGCCCGCCGAACTGCGCGCCACGCTGGCTTCGGCGCAGCGGCTGGTCGACCGGCTGGTCGGCGGGACCACGCACAGCCGGCGCGCCCAGCGCATCCGGCGCGGCGACGCGCTGTTCTGGGAGAGGGATGGGGACCGCATCCGCATCAGCGACAATCTTGCGCGCCATCTGGGCCTTGACCGGCAGAGCGTCGACCCGGCGACCTTCATCCGCCGCCTGCCGCGTGCCGAGCGCCGTTCCGTGATCGCCGCCCTGCGCGGCATGATGCGGTCCGGCCGTCCGGAGGCCTTCGCCCATGCCGCGCCGGGCCGTCCGGGCGACCGGCTGGTGCATCATCTGCGGCTGGTCGACGGGGTCGTCGCGGCGGATGTGGAGTGGCTGTCCGACGCGCATGGCCATGACGCCACCGGACGGGACGACCTGACCGGGCTGCGCTCGCGCCAGGCGGCGCTCGATTGGCTGGAACAGCGGCAGGGGCTGGCGACGACGGTGCTGCTGCTGTCGATCAGCCAGTTCGACCGCATGAACGCCGCCTATGGCCAGGTCGTGGGCGACGCGCTGCTGGGCCGGATCGCCCGCCGCATAGAGCGCATGACCGTCGACATGGCGGTCGGCGCGATGGTCGCGCGCATCGCCGGGACGGAATTCCTGATCGGCCTGACGGGCGAGGCGGCGACGGCGGAAAAGGCGACCTTCCTGGCCCGGCAACTGATCGGCGCCATCGGCCGGCCGTTCAGCGCTGGGGACCATCTGATCCGCCTCACGGCGCGCTGCGGCATCGCCCAGTCGCGGGCGGATGACGACGCCACCCGCCTTATCCGCCGCGCCGGCACCGCTTTGGCCGACGCCAGGGTCGGGGGCGGGGAGGGCATCCGCATCTTCTCCTCCGAAAAACGCAGCCGCCAGGTGGATGCCGACCAGTTGGAAACCGATCTGCGCCTCGCCCTGGATCGAGGGGAAATCGGCATATTGTTCCAGCCGCAATATCCCGTGGATGGGGAGCATATGATCGGCGTGGAGGCATTGGCCCGCTGGAACCACCCGCAATATGGCGCTCTGGGGGCGGGAATGCTGTTCGCCACGGCGGGGCGTTCCGACTATATGCTGCCGCTTTCCGCGCATATCCAGGCCGAAGCGCTGCGGCAGGCCGCCGCCTGGCCGCGCGCGCTGTCGCATCTGCGCCTGTCGATCAACGTCACGGCGGAGGACATCGCCCAGCCCGGCTTCATGCCGCAATTCCTGAACCTGGTGGACATGAGCGGCTTTCCCCGGTCGCGCCTGACGGTGGAGATTACCGAGAGCGGCCTGATCGAGGATGTGGACAATGCCACCGCCTTGCTGACGGCGCTGCGGGCCGAAGGACTGGCGGTGGCGGTGGACGATTTCGGCACCGGCTATTCCAGCCTTGCCTATCTCAAGAGCCTGCCGCTCGATTATCTGAAGATCGACAGCGGGCTGGCGCAGGACATCGCCGGGACCGCCCGCGACCGAATCATCGTGCGCGGCGTCATCCATATGGCGAAGTCGTTGGGCCTGCGCGTCATCGCCGAAGGGGTGGAGACGGAGCAGCAGCTGGACCTCCTCACCCGCGAAGGTTGCGATTATTATCAGGGTTTCCTGCGTTCGGCGGGCGTTTCCTCCGCCGATCTGGTGGCGCTGGCGCTAAAGGCCTAACCCCACCCGTCCGATCAGGCTTGCCCCCGCATGGCGGCGTCCGGGGCCTGCGATGCCGCTGTCGGCATAGCGCAGGCCGGCGAACCAGCGGTCCTTCATATAGTCGACGCCGATGCCATAGTCCCAATAGGTGCCGTCCGGGCGCAGTCGCGCGGCGCGGGCCGGGTCGCGCGCATCGCCCGAAGATCGGCCGATCCGCGCCGAGACGGTGAGGGGCGTGCCCGGCAACCCCATCGCCGCCGAAGCGGACAGATAGAGATTGTCGCCGCCGATGGACGATTGCCGGGGGGCATAGCTGCCGTTGAAGTCGATGCTGGCCGGTCCGATCATGAAAGCCGCGCCTGCGCCGAATTCGCCATAGCCTTGCCCCGAACTTCCGGGGAAAAGGCGATAGCGCCCTTCGGCGGAAAGCCGCCAGCCGCCGACCTGTCGCGCATAGGCCGCGCCCAGGTCGACGACGGCATCGGCTCCGCCGTGCCGGTCGCTGCCGCTCAGCGAGGCGGCCGTGCCGTCGATGCTCAGCCCGTCCGCCACGGGCACGGACAGAGTGCCCCGCATCACCGGGTCGCCCTCGCTCCAACTCAGCCCCCGGCGCCGTTCCTCGCTGGCGACTTCGACCGTCACGGAGACGCCGTCGGCATATTGCGCGAAGGCGGGGCCGGCGCCGACGCCAGCCTGGAAGGCGCAGGCCAGAAAGGCGCAGGCCAGCGCCGCCCCTTTCTCAGTTGGAGGCAAGATTGCGCACGGCGTCAAGCTCTGCCAGCAGCGGCGCGCGGTCCGCCTGCGCAACCGCGATCAGATGGTCGCGGATTTCGCCTTCATGACGCGCCAGATTGCGTTCCCCCGACTGGCGGCCGGGGGTGCAGGCGCCATGCTCGCTGCCCGAAAACTGCTTGTCGCTGGAAACCGTGCGGCTGAGCGCCGGCCCATGGCTGAGCGCCCGGTCGACCAGGATGGTGGCGGTCCACTGGCACCGTTGCATGTCCGCGCGGTTCGGGGTCTTGGCGCCGATGGTCCTGGCGCGGAACTCGGCGCGGGCGCTGTAGGTCGCCTCCACCGGCTTTCCCCCATGGTCGATCCGGACGCTGTGCGTGGCCGCCGCCGCGGCGAGGGCAATAAGGGTCAAACTCATGTCTTTCTCCTGCTCGACGCCGGACTTTGCTGTCCGGTCGTCAGAGCGGGATTTAGGTCGCGACTGTTGCTGGCTGTTGTCCCAGGGATGACAAAGGGGTGCTGGCGCTTGATGCGGGGAAACGCCAATAGCGGCATTGCCTCACCGTCACCCGGACCCTTCGGCAAGCTCAGGACAGGCTTGATCCGGGGAGCCGCTTTTCCCTCTGCACCGCGCCTCGTCCAAGGCAGCGGGACCCCGGGTCAAGCCCGGGGTGACGGATAGGGGAACGGCCGCTTCTCCACCCAAGAACACTCGGACTGGCGGATCTTGAATTTGTCGACACACCCTAGGCCGCGGCTTTCGCCAGCCCCTTGGAAAGCTGCAGCGCGCCATTGAGCCGCGCCGCCGGATCTGCCCAGGCGCGGTTCACCACGACCTTGCTGTCGGGCCGCAACCGCGCCACGCCGTTCAGCCGCTGGATATAGGCGACCAACCCCTCCGGACGGGGGAAGCGGTCCTCGAAGAAGCTGACCAGCGCGCCCTTCGCCCCGACGTCGATCTTGGCGATATTGGCGGCGACGCAATTCTGCTTGATCTCGATGATCTTGAACAGGTTTTGCGTCGGCGGAGGCAGCTTGCCGAAGCGGTCGATCAGTTCGGCGGCGAAGGCCTCCAGCCCCTGCCGGTCCTCGACTTCGTTGAGGCGGCGGTAAAGGCCCATGCGCAGGTCGAGGTCGGGCACATAATCCTCCGGAATGAGGATCGGCGCGTCGACGGTAATCTGCGGCGAGAAGCTCTCCCGCGCCTTCTCCAGCCCCGCGCCGCCGGCCTTCGCCTCCAGGATCGCGTCCTCCAGCATCGACTGGTAGAGTTCGAACCCGACCTCCTTGATATGGCCGGATTGCTCGTCGCCCACCAGATTGCCCGCGCCGCGTATGTCGAGGTCGTGCGACGCAAGCTGGAACCCCGCGCCCAGCGTGTCCAGGTCGGACAGAACCTTCAGCCGCTTTTCCGCCGTTTCGGTGATCACCCGGTTGGCTGGCGTGGTGAAATAGGCATAGGCGCGCGTCTTCGCCCGCCCGACCCGTCCGCGAAGCTGATAGAGCTGCGCCAGGCCGAAGCGGTCCGCCCGGTGGATGATGAGCGTGTTGGCGGAGGGGATGTCCAGCCCGCTTTCGACGATGGTGGTCGAGAGCAGCACGTCGTAGCGCCTGTCGTAAAAGGCGGACATGCGTTCCTCCACCTCCGTCGCGCTCATCTGGCCATGGGCGACCACCGGCCGCACTTCGGGCACTTCGGTGCGGAGAAATTCCTCGATCTCCGTCAGGTCGGAAATGCGCGGCACGACGAAGAAGCTCTGGCCGCCGCGATAATGTTCGCGCAGCAGCGCCTCGCGGATCACCACTCCGTCCCACGGCATGATGTAGGTCCGCACCGCCAGGCGATCCACTGGCGGCGTCTGGATGACCGACAGTTCCCGCAGGCCCGACATCGCCATCTGCAAGGTGCGCGGAATGGGCGTCGCCGTCAGCGTCAGCACGTGGACGTCGGTCTTGAGCGACTTCAGCCGTTCCTTGTGCGTCACGCCGAACCGCTGCTCCTCGTCCACGATGACGAGGCCCAGCCGCTTGAACTCCAGCCCCTTGGCCAGCAGCGCGTGGGTGCCCACCACGATGTCGACGGTTCCGTCGGCAAGGCCGGCCTTCACCGCCTTCGCCTCCTTGTCCGGCACCAGGCGGGACAGGCGGCCGATCTTCACCGGGAAACCCCGGAAACGCTCCTCGAAATTCATGTGATGCTGCCGGGCGAGCAGGGTGGTCGGGCAGATCACCACCACCTGCATCCCCGCCATCGCCGCGACGAAGGCGGCGCGCAGCGCGACCTCCGTCTTGCCGAAGCCGACATCGCCGCAGACCAGCCGGTCCATCGGCCTGCCAGCGCCCAGATCCTCTATCACGTCGCTGATCGCCCGGTCCTGATCGTCGGTTTCCTGATAGGGGAAGCGGTCGACGAAGGCGGGATAGCCCGCGTTGTCGGGTTCCGCCACGGTCGCGGGCCGCAGGGCGCGCTCCGCCGCGGTCTTGAGCAGTTCGCCCGCAATCTCGCGGATGCGTTCCTTCATCCGCGCCTTGCGCCGCTGCCAGGCCTCCCCGCCCAGCTTGTCCAGGCTGACGCCCTCGCTTTCGGAGCCGTAGCGGGAGAGAACCTCCAGATTTTCGACCGGCACATAGAGCTTGTCGCCGCCCGCATATTCCAGCGCGACGCAATCATGCGCCGCCTTGGCGACGGGAATCTGGGTCAGCCCCTCATAGCGGCCGATGCCATGGTCCATGTGCACGACGAGATCGCCGGGCGAGAGCGTCGCCAGTTCGGCCAGGAAAGCGTCCGCGCTCTTCTTGCGCTTGGCCCGCCTCACCAGCCGGTCGCCCAGCATGTCCTGTTCGGTCAGCACCGCCACGTCGGGCGCGGTGAAGCCATGATCCAGCGGCAGGACGGTCAGCACCGTGCTGCCCCCGGCCGCGATGCCCAGCGCCTCCTGCCAGCTGTCCGCCGCCGCGATCCGCTTCAACCCATGATCGGCCAGCAGGCCGGAAAGCCGTGCCCGCGCCCCGCCCGAATAGCTGGCGATGACGACCTTCTTCTTTGTCCGCTGGAGCGCGGCGATATGCTTGCTCACCGCCTCATAGACATTGGCGTTCTGCGCCCGCTCCGGCGCGAAGTCGCGGGGGCCATCCACTGCGAAGTCGAGGACGGAGGCGCTCTCCGGCTCATGGAAGGGGGTGGTGGCGTGCATCGGCCAGTCGCGCGCCAGGGCGGCCCATTCCTCCGCCTCCAGATAGAGGGCCCGTGGCTCCAGCGGCCGATAGGCGCCCGGATCGGAGGATTTCGCCGCCGCGCGGTTCGCATGATAGTCCCTGATCGCCTCGAACCGCGCCTCCGCCGCGCCCGCCACGCCATGGTCCAGCAGGATCAGGCTGTCGTCGCCCAGATGGTCGGTCAGGGGCACCAGCCGTTCCTCGAACAGCGGCAGCCAATGTTCCATGCCCTGCAGGCGCCGCCCGTCGCTCACCGCCTGATAGAGCGGGTCGCCCGTGGCGGTGGCGCCGAAAATCTCGCGATAGCGGCCGCGGAAACGCTTGATCGTCTCCTTGTCCAGCAAAGCCTCCGACGCCGGGAGCAGGGTGAAGCCCTCGACGCTGCCGCTGGTCCGCTGGTCGGCGGGATCGAAGCGGCGCACCGTCTCTATCTCGTCCCCGAAGAAATCGAGCCTGAGTGGTTGCTCCTCGCCGCCGGGGAACAGGTCGACAATGCCGCCGCGTATGGCGAACTCGCCCCGGTCATGCACGGTGTCGGTGCGCGCATAGCCATTGGCCTGCAGCATGTCGGCCAGCCGCGAGATGGCGATCCGTTCCTTGGGCGCGAGCTTCGCCACCAGTTGCCGCACGCGGAACGGCGTCAGCGTGCGCTGGGTGAGGGCGTTGAGCGTGGTGAGGACGAGTTGCGGCCCCTGCGGCCTCCCTTGCAGGGCGTAGAGGCCCGCCAGCCGCGCCGCGGCGGTGCGCAGCGAAGGGCTGGCCCGGTCATAGGGCAGGCAGTCCCAGGCGGGGATTTCGACGATCTCGATCTCCGGCGCGAAATAATGCGCCGTATCCGCCACGGCGCGCATGAGCTGTTCGTCAGGGGCGACGAACAGGGTGCGGGACGGGGCTGCCCGCGCGATGTCCGCCAGCAGCCAGGGCTGGAAACCGGCCGGCACGCCGGAAAGGGTCATCGGGGCGGAGGCTTTGAGAATCTTGAGAAGGTCGGTCATTCTTTACTCAGTCCCCCTCCCGCAAGCGGGAGAGGTTAGGGGTGGGCGTTGCAACGGCGGTGGAGCAGGCCCACCCCCGGCCCCTTCCGCTTGCGGGAGGGGCGCGTGAGGCTACTTCTTCCCGATCTCCACGAAATCCATCTTCGCGAACCTTTCCCACATCGGCCCGCGCCATTGTTCCGGCAGCGGCAGCGTGCCCAGGGCCCAGGCCATGATGTCGGCATCCTGTTCCTCGATAAACCGTTCGAACCAATCCAGTTCCTCTTCGCCCCATTCCGCATGGTAGCGATCGAAAAATCCGCCCACCGCGAGGTCCGCTTCCTTGATGCCGCGATGCCAGGCCCGGAATTGCAGGCGGCGGATGCGAGGGTCTTCGTTCACAATTGTTCCTTGGACGAGCATGGCGAAATTGCCGATCGGATGTTTGCGCATCGTCCCGGCTGGGCTAGACGCATGCAGATAGCCATGCGACCCGACATCCTCAACCCACTCTTCACCGAAATCGAGGCGCTGAAAGGCGTCGGCCCCACATTGGCAAAACCGCTGGAGCGGTTGGGCCTGGCGCGGGCCGTCGATGTCGCCTTCCACCTTCCGGTCAGCTTTGTCGACCGCCGCATGGTGGACGAACTGATGCTGGGCGATTCAGGCCGGGTCATCGGCATCACGCTCACGCCCACAGACTATCGCGCCTCCGGCAGCGCCCGCGCCCCGTTCCGCGTGATCGCGCAGGACCGGCACGGCAACAGCGTCGCGCTGGTCTATTTCGGCCGCAACAGCGCTTGGCCGCGCAAGCTGCTGCCGCTGGGCGAACCCAAATTCGTCTCCGGCAAGCTGGAGGCCTATGGCGACAATCTGCAGATCGTGCATCCCGACCATGTCCTGCCGCCGGAGGAAGCCGCCACCATTCCCGCGCGCGAGCCGGTCTATGGCCTGTCCGAAGGGTTGACCAACAATCGCCTGCGCGACCTGGTGGCGCAGGCGTTGGCCCGCGCGCCCGAACTGCCCGAATGGATCGAACCCAGCCTGCTCGCCCGCAAGGGCTGGCCGGGATGGCGGGAGGCCCTGCAGCGCATCCATGCCGATCCCGCGGACGCGCTGGCCCGCGAGCGGCTCGCCTATGACGAGATATTCGCCGGCCAGCTCGCGCTGATGCTGGTGCGCCAGTCGTCCCGCAGGCGCAGGGGCGTGCCCGTTGCCGGGGACGGCCGGCTGCGCGCCATGCTCAAGCTGCCATTCGCGCCGACCGGCGCGCAGAGCCGCGCCTTCATGGAAATAGAGGGCGACATGGCCCAGCCCGTGCCCATGCTGCGCCTGTTGCAGGGCGATGTGGGGTCGGGCAAGACGCTGGTCGCGCTGATGGCGCTGCTCAACACGGTCGAGGCGGGGGCGCAGGGCGCGCTGCTGGCGCCGACCGAAATCCTTGCCCGCCAGCATTATGAAACGCTGCGCGGGATGGCGTCGGGCCTGCCGGTGAATATCGCCATCCTGACCGGGCGCGAAAAGGGCAAGGCGCGCGAATCCACCCTCATGGGACTGGCGGACGGCAGCATCGACATATTGGTCGGCACCCACGCCATCTTCCAGGATGCGGTGCGATACCGGAACCTCGCCCTGGCGGTGATCGACGAGCAGCATCGCTTCGGCGTCGCGCAGCGCATGATGCTGGCGGCCAAGGCGGAGCGCGCGCCGCACCTGCTGGTGATGACCGCCACGCCGATCCCGCGCACGCTGACGCTCACTTATTATGGCGAGATGGACGTGTCCCGCCTGGACGAGATGCCGCCGGGCCGGCAGCCGATTCAGACCGTGGTCATGTCCTCCGGGCGTCTCGACGAAGTGGTGGAGGCGCTGGCCCGCCATGTGGAGGGCGGGGGGCAGGCCTATTGGGTCTGCCCGCTGGTCGAGGAAAGCGAGAATAGCGACCTTGCCGCCGCCGAGGCGCGGGCGGAAACGCTGCGGACGCGTTTCGGCGAGCGCGTCGCCATCGTGCACGGCCGGATGAAGGGGCCGGAAAAGGATGCCGCGATGGAATCCTTCGCCTCCGCCCGGGCAAAGATATTGGTGGCGACCACGGTGATCGAGGTCGGCGTCGACGTGCCCAACAGCAACCTCATCATCATCGAAGGGGCCGACCGCTTCGGCCTTGCCCAGCTCCACCAGTTGCGCGGGCGGGTGGGGCGGGGGCAGAATCAGTCGGTCTGCATCCTGCTGCGCGGCAATGCGCTGAGCGAAACCGCCAGGGCGCGCCTTGCGCTGATGCGGGAAACCAATGACGGTTTCCGCATAGCCGAGGAAGACCTGCGCCTGCGGGGCGCGGGCGAGATACTGGGCACGCGCCAGTCGGGCGAGCAGCAGTTGAAGCTCGCCACGCCGGAGCATCTCTCCGCCTTGCTCGATCCGGCGCGGGACGACGCGCATCTGCTGATCGACCGAGATGGGGGACTGAGCGAGGCGCGGGGGCAGGCGGCCAGGATCTGCCTCTACCTCTTCGAACGCGACGCGGCGGTGGGTTTGCTGCGCAGCGGGTAGGAATGTGGTGCTCCTGCGAAGGCAGGAACCCAGTTCGGGCGGTTTTGCGGCTGGCAGCGTCGGAACTGGACTCCTGCCTTCGCAGGAGCACGGCAGGGGTTTGAGGGATTGCCGCGCGCATTGTGGAAGCAACGGCTTGCCGCACCCGCGAAACCATCCCGCCGCCCTGTCGTTGCACGGCCATGCAATCCGACATCAGCCTGCACCATGTCACGTCGATGGCGGCGATCTCCATCGGCCTGTCGGTCGCCGTCGCCTTCCTGCTCCACTGGCTGGCCTATTGGCTGGCGACCCGCATCGTCCGGCGGATGCGGATAGAGCCGGTGATCCTTCCCGCCCTCTACCACCCCAGCCGCTGGCTGATCGTCCTGATGACGCTGGCGGCGGGCATCCAGCCGCTGACCTTCAGCCCGAATGTGGAGGCGATCTGGTCCATCGGATCGAAAATGCTGTTCATCCTGCTGATGGGCTGGCTGGTCTTTTCCCTGATGCGGGCGGGACGCATCATCCTGGAGCGCCGCAGCGACATCAGCGTGGAGGATAATCTGAAGGCGCGGCGGCAGCATACCCGCATCCGCATCCTCTATCGCGTGGCGCAGTTCATCGTCGGATTCCTGATCGTCTCGCTGATGCTGATCGCCATTCCCGGCGTGCGGAGCGTCGGCGTCACGCTGATGGCGTCGGCGGGGCTGGCTGGGCTGGCGGTCGGCGCGGCGGCGCAGCCCGCGCTCAAGAACCTGATCGCCGGCATCCAGATGGCCTTTTCCGAACCGATCCGGCTGGACGATGTCGTGATCGTCGAGGGAGAGTGGGGCCGGATAGAGGACATCAAGCTGACCTATGTCGTCGTTCGCATCTGGGACGACCGGCGGATGATCGTGCCGGTTTCCTATTTCCTGGAAAAGCCGTTCCAGAACTGGACGACGAAAACCTCCGACCTGCTCGGCACCGTCTTCCTTTACGTCGATCCCGCCGCGGACATAGAGGCGATCCGCGCGAAGTTCATCGAGGCGGTCAAGGCCAACAGCCGCTGGGACGGGCGCGTCGCGATATTGCAGGTGACCGACCAGCGCGCCGATGCGCTGGAGCTGCGCGGCCTGCTGAGCGCCAGGAATGCGGGCATAGCCTTCGACCTTCGCTGCGAGGTGCGGGAGGCGATGATGGATTTCCTGCGGACGCGCATGCCGCAGGCGCTGGTCCGATCGCGGCAGCGGCTGGAGGCGGGGGACGATCTGGGAAAGGCGTTTACCAGGCCGTCTGGCGCGGCGGAATGAGCGACAGCATGGCCTCATAGACCCGCGGTTCGATGGGCTTGAGGAACTCGACGCCGATCCGCCCATCCTCCGACCAGCGCACTTCCGCGGCATGATCCTTCACCACGGGCAGCCATATCGTCACCCGTTCGCCTATGCCAAGGGGCGCCTCCGTCCGGCACATCAGTCCCAGGGCGGAGATGTTGATGATCCGCGTGCCATGGGTTCGCCCCTGCGCCGTGATATGGCTGACCATATCGACCAGGTCGCGCTGCGCGCGCCGTTGGTTGACGGCGCTATCCCGCGACTGGTTCAGGTGCGAAAGGCTTGCGAACACCGAAGGCATGTTCGCAGGATAGGCTGAGGAAGATGGCCTCTTCCTTAAATCCCATGGTTAAAGCCTTTTAAAGGCTCTTTTGATTTCAGGCGGTTATCAGCCCGTGCTTCTTCGCGCCGAAGCTGAGCTTGTCCCCCGCCTTCAACGGCAGGGCAGGGTCGCTCACCACCTCGCCATTGACGCGGATCGCGCCCTCCGCCAGCTTCCGCCGCACTTCCTTGTTGGAGGCGGCAAAGCCCAGCGCGGTCGTCCCCTGCACGATGTTCAGCCCTTCGGCGCCAAGGCTGGCGGTCGGCAGGTTGGCGTCGGACGCGCCCTCTTCGAAGGTCCGCCGGGCCGTTTCCGCAGCCGCTGCGGCGGCATCGGCGCCGCGGCAGAGCGCCGTGGCCTCGTTCGCCAGGATTTTCTTCGCCTCGTTGATCTCCGCGCCCTGCAAGGCGGCCAGCCGCTCCACCTCGTCCATCGGCAGGTCGGTGAACAGCCGCAGCCGGTTGGCGACGTCGGCATCGGCCGTGTTGCGCCAGAACTGCCAGTAATCATAGCTGGAAAGCTGGTCCTCGTTGAGCCACACCGCGCCGCCCACGGTCTTGCCCATCTTGGTGCCGTCCGCATTGGTGAGCAGCGGGGTCGTCAGTCCGAACACCTGCGTGCCGTCCACCCGGCGCGCCAGTTCGACGCCGTTGACGATATTGCCCCACTGGTCCGATCCGCCCATCTGCAACCGGCAGGCCGAACGGCGCGACAATTCCAGAAAGTCATAGGCCTGGAGGATCATATAGTTGAATTCCAGGAAGCTGAGCGACTGTTCCCGGTCCAGCCGCAGCTTCACCGAATCGAAACTCAGCATCCGGTTGACCGAGAAATGCTGGCCGATGTCGCGCAGGAAGGGGATATATTCCAGCCGGTCCAGCCATTCCGCATTGTCGAGCATGATCGCGTCGGTCGGCCCGTCGCCGAAGGTCAGGAACCGTTCGAACACCCGCTTGATGCTCGCCACATTCTGCGCGATGGCGTCTGTGGTCAACAGCTTGCGCGCTTCGTCCTTGAAGCTGGGGTCGCCGATCTTGCCGGTGCCGCCGCCCATCAGGACGATGGGCTTGTGCCCGGCCTTCTGCAACTGCCGCAGCATCATGATCGACACCAGGTGGCCGACATGCAGCGAGGGCGCGGTCGGATCGAAGCCGATATAACCCGGCACGACCTGCCTGGCGGCGAGCGCGTCCAACCCCTCCGCATCGGTCAACTGGTGGATATAGCCGCGCGCGTCGAGCAGGCGGAGCAGGTCGGAGGAATAGCTGGTCATGATGCCGCGCCCTGTAGCATCGGCTCACCGACACGAAAAGGGCTTCATGGGGCAAGCTGATCCCGCCCGTTCGGGCTGAGCTTGTCGAAGCCCTCCACTTCTCTAAAGAAGGAACAAGTCGCAGCCCGAACGGAGGAAATGGAATGCTGGCAATAGGCCTGATGTCGGGCACCTCCCGCGACGGCATAGACGCCGCGCTGATCGAGACCGATGGCGAGGGCTCGAGCAAGGGCGTCGCCTTCCACGCCATGCCCTATCATGACGGCTTCCGCCTTCGCCTCGCGGAAGCCTGCCAGCGGGCAATGACCATGGAAAAGCCCGGCTTCGAACCGCTCATCCACGCGGTCGAGGAGGAACTGACGGAGTTCCATGTCGAGGCGGTGTCGGACCTGCTGGCCCGCAGCGGCCATGTGACGCAGGACATCGCCGTCATCGGTTTCCATGGCCACACCGTCGCCCACCGCCCCGAATGGCGCTGGACCTGGCAGATCGGGGATGGCGCGGCCCTGGCGGGCGCCTTCGGCATTCCCGTCGTCGCGGACCTGCGCAGCGCCGACGTCGCGGCGGGCGGGCAGGGCGCTCCGCTGCTCCCGGTCTATCACCGCGCCCTGGCGCATGACCTGCCCAAACCCGTCGCCGTGCTGAACCTGGGCGGGGTCGCCAACATCACCGCCATCGCCTCCGACGGGGAGATCGTCGCCTTCGACACCGGCATGGCGAGCGGCCTTATCGACAATTGGATGCAGGCCCGTGGCGACCGGGGTTTCGACGAAAATGGCGAGACGGCGGCAGGCGGACGGGTGGATGAGGAACGACTGGCCGATATGCTGTCCGACCCCTGGTTCGCCGTCCCTCCGCCCAAGAGCATAGACCGCGAGGCCTTCGCCATCGAGGCGGTGCGCGACCTTTCCCTGGCGGACGGCGCGGCGACCCTGACCGCCTTTTCCGCCGCCGCCGTGGCGCGGGGGCTGGACCATCTGGCGGAGCGGCCGAAGCGCATCTATGTCGCCGGCGGCGGGCGCCGCAATGCGACGCTGATGCGGATGCTGGGCAGCTATAGCGGGGCGGAGGTCCGGCCGGTGGACGAGCTGGGATGGGATGGCGACGCGCTGGAGGCGCAGGGTTTCGCCTATATGGCCGTCCGCCATATGAAGGGCCTGCCGATCAGCTTTCCCGGCACGACCGGCGCGCCGCGGCCGATGACGGGGGGCGTGTTTTTCGAACCGGCATAGGATGTTGATGGCCGGCATTGGCCTGCGCTCTGGATTCGTTTTTTCCGCGATTTTCTTTAGTCCGCAATCGGTTCCGATCGATTGGAAATCGCACTCAGCGCGCCGTGCTCCTGCGCAGGCAGGAGCCCAGTCCAGACGGGGCGTTGACTTGCGGGGGTGGAACTGGACACTCTCATACGGCTTCTTGCTTCCCCCGACGCCATCGGCCCGACGGCGCTCACCGTTTGCGCGTCAATTCCCGCATGGCGCCGTCTATCCCGTCGATGGTCAGCGGATACATGCGCCCGTTCATGATCTCGCGGATCATCATGGTCGACTGACTATAGCCCCAATGCGCCTCCTGCGCGGGGTTCAGCCACACGGCAGCCGGATAGGTATGCAGCACGCGGCCCAGCCAGGTCGCGCCCGGCTCCTCGTTCATATGTTCGACCGACCCGCCGGGATGGCTGATCTCATAGGGACTCATCGCCGCGTCGCCCACGAAGATCACCTTATAGTCATGCCCATATTTGTGCAGTATGTCCCAGGTCGGCGTCCGTTCCGAAAAGCGGCGGCGGTTGTCCTTCCATACGCCCTCGTACAGGCAGTTGTGGAAGTAGAAGAATTCCATGTTCTTGAATTCGCTGGTCGCGGCCGAGAACAGTTCCTCGCACAGCGTGATGAACGGGTCCATCGATCCGCCCACGTCCAGGAACAGCAGCAGCTTCACCGCATTGTGCCGTTCCGGCCGCATGCGGATGTCGAGCCAGCCCTGCCGCGCCGTTCCCCGGATGGTTTCGTCCAGGTCCAGCTCATCCGCCGCGCCCTCCCGCGCGAAGCGCCGCAGCCGCCGCAGCGCCACCTTGATGTTGCGGGTGCCCAGTTCCTTCTGATTGTCCAGATTGGCGAATTCGCGCTTTTCCCACACCTTGATGGCGCGCTTGTGCTTGCTCTCGCCGCCGATCCGCACGCCTTCGGGATTATAGCCGCCATGGCCGAAGGGGGATGTGCCGCCGGTGCCGATCCACTTGTTGCCGCCCTGATGACGTCCCTTCTGCTCCTCCAGCCGCTTCTTCAGCGTCTCCATGATCTCGTCCCAGCTGCCCAGCGACTTGATCTTCTCCATCTCCTCCGCGCTCAGGAACTTCTCCGCCACCAGCCGCAGCCATTCCTCCGGAATTTCCGCCTCGACGCCCTCGGCGCCCAGCACGCCCCTGAACACGCGGGCGAACACCTGGTCGAAGCGGTCGATCAGCCCCTCGTCCTTCACATAGGTGGCGCGGGCGAGATAATAGAAATCCTCCGGCCGCTGGCCGATGACGTCGCGATCCAGCGCCTCCAGCAGCAGCAGATGTTCCTTGATGCCGGCGGGAATGCCGGCAGCGCGCAGCGCATCGAGAAAGTTGAGCATCATGATGGCGTCCCTTGTCCGCCAGCTTGATCGATCATGCAAGCACCCCCGCGTTGTCGGAATGTTAAGTGTTGCAATGCATCGTTAACAAGGCAGTATCCATATCGGGCGGAATAGGGCGGCGATCATTGGAAAATCTAGACTTGTTGACCGACCTGGGGGAACGATCGGGCGACATCGCATTGCAATGCAGCGAAACGGCCGGCTTCCTGGGCGAACTGACTCGCCGCATCCATGACGATTCGGCGCATCTGGTCGAATTGCAATCGACGATGCAGGCGCTGGCGGTCAGCCAGAATGAAAGCGTGCTGGCGGCGCAGGAACTCAGCCTCACCGCGCGCCGCGCGGGGCAGATCATCGCCCAGGGGCATGAGGCCATCGGCCGTTCCCTGGGCCAGGTGACGGAACTGATCGAGAATGTGACCGGCCTTGAAGGCCATCTGCGCC
The DNA here is from genome assembly GCF_000445085.1 of Sphingobium sp. HDIP04. Classification (NCBI taxonomy): domain Bacteria; kingdom Pseudomonadati; phylum Pseudomonadota; class Alphaproteobacteria; order Sphingomonadales; family Sphingobiaceae; genus Sphingobium; species Sphingobium sp. HDIP04. The sequence continues at coordinate 18,266 of NZ_ATDO01000128.1, forward strand.
AGTTCCTGGACGTCATCGAGACGGTGGGCGACATTTCAGGGCAACTCGGCGCCATCGCCCGGCAGACGCGTCTTCTGGGCGTCAACGCAGCGATCGAGGCCGCCCGCGGCGGCGAAGCGACGCAGGGCTTTGCCGTGGTGGCGGATGAAATCAGGCGGCTGGCCGAGCAGGCGGGCGAGTCGGCGGCATCGGTGGGCGACAAGCTGGGTCTGCTCGACCGCGACGCCCGGCAACTGATCGGCGGGGTGGAGGCCAATATCCTGCGCGGCCGCGACGTCGGTTCGCATATCGACACGCTGCGCGTCAGCATGGCCGAAATCGCTTCGCTGGTGACGCAATTCGGGGAACGGTCCGACACGATCGTCACCTGCACGGACGAGGCCGACGGCGACGTGGCGGCGCTGCGCCAGGGACTTGCCCGTTTCAGCCAGTCGGCGACCGAAAGCGCGACCCGCGTCGAAACGGCGCGCGGCCATCTGGAGCGGCTGGAGGGCATGGCCAATGCCATGCTCAACACGGCGGCGCATAGCGGCCATGTCACGCGCAACAGCCGCTATATCGCCTTCGCCGAAGAGGGGGCGGAGGAGGTGCAGGCGCTGATCGAAGGGGCGCTGGCGCAGGGGGAATTGGACATGGCCGGCCTGTTCGATACCGCATACCGGCCGCTGCCCGGTTCCGAGCCGACGCAATATGAAAATGGCTTCACCGCCTTTGCCGACCGCTTCGTGCAGCCCCTGCTCGACCGGCGGACGGCGCAGGACAGCGCCATAGTGGGCTGTTGCCTGATCGACATGAACGGTTATCTGCCGACCCATATCAGCGCGCGCAGCCAGCCGCAGCGGCTCGGCCAGGCGCGCTGGAACATGGAACATGCGCGCAACCGGCAGATTTTCATGGACAGCCAGACCCGCCGCGCCCTGGACGGGGACGGGGACTTCTTCCTGTTCACCTACCGCCAGGATCTGGGCGAGGGACGTTACCGGGCGCTGCGCAGCGTGTTCGTGCCGCTGATGTTCGGCGGGCGGCGCTGGGGGCTTTATGAGGTCGGCTATCTGATCTGAGTTGCGGGGCGGTTTGTCCCGATTTCATGGGCAGGCGATTTCGTCCAAGGCATTGCCTGGAAAGCCGTGTCGCGCCGAAACAAGTTAGGCATGACGGATGTTTCCGCGATTTCTCCGGCGGCGTGGACAAATTCAACATTGGCCGGACTGAATGATTTTGGGTGGAAAGCGGACCTATCCTATTCCTCCCCATCGATAGATGGGGAGGGGGACCAGCCGCAGGCTGGTGGAGGGGAATGGGGCACGATCTGCGTATTTCCCCTCCACCACCGCTTTCAGCGGCGGTCCCCCTCCCCACGCTGCGCGTAGGGAGGATTTTAGGTCCGCAACTGGCCATATCACGACATTTTCGAATTTGCCTGCGCCGCCTAAACCGGCAATCGGCTTCCATCGCTCGGAACTAACGCAGCTTCGCGTCCGCAGTTCGCACCGTCATCTGGCCGTTGGCGGTGTAAGCCGCCGTCGCCCCCGCCTGCGCGGTCTGCGGATCCTTTCCGTCCAGTATCTGGGCCATCTGCCGCGCGCTGGGCACCTTGTCATAGACGCCGTAGAGATCGGTTTGCCCCACCGAATGGATCGAAAGCCGGTAGCCGCGGCCTGCTTCGGCCGGGTCGAACGCCATCACCGTGCCCGCATCGTCCACCGGCACGATGATCGCGCCGTCGGCGATGCCGGCCTGCTGGAGGATGTCGAGGCTGCCGTCGGCGGTATCGACCTTCCCCCGGATGCAGAGGGCCTCTTGCCCTTCGCGCGGCAGGGCGACGTCGACGGGGGCGGCGGCGGATCGTTGAGTCAGCCGGGCTTCGCCGGCGTCGGCGGCGGGGCAGGCGGTCAGCCTTGCGGGCTTGGTCGCATGGATGGAGGAGGAGTCGTCGAAGCTGAGTCCGGCCAGCATCCCGTCCAGCCCGGCGAGCACTTCCTTCCGCCGTTCCGTCGGCCCGGTGACGCGCAGCTTCACCAGCCATCGCCCGACGTGCAGGAAAGCCGCGGCGGTGGTGAGCGCGCCGTCGGCGGCATCGTCATAGACGGCGCGGATGGCGCCATCGGCATGACCCGCCACGGCGACGCTGGCATAGGCGGTGCGCCGCGTCCTGGCGCCGAAGCGCTCCGTCACGGCCTTGTCCGTCATATAGGCGGCCAGCGAGGCGTCGGCATAGCTCGGCAGATAGACATAGAGCGTCGCCTGGATCGCGCCGTCGTCCGACAGATATTGCGCGTAATTGTCGATCCCCTTGCCGCCGTGGGAAACCTCCCCGCTCTTGGACAGCGACAGGCCGGCGACGCTTTGCGGCATGCCGATCCCGGCCGCGTCGGCGCGCAGGTCGGTAATGGTGGTGGTCCAGGCTTCCCGTTCCTCGGCCGCGCGCGCGAATGCGGGCGCTGACAAAGCCAGCACCGCCGATAAAAGGGACAACGCACGCTTGGGCATTGGCATCCTTCCCTAAATTCATGGCCGTCTTTTCGCGGCTTTGAATGTCAGAAGGGAAGTTGAGCCGAAATGCACCGGCGGCGCAAGCGGCCTTTCAGGCTATGGGAGGGATTTGTGCCGGATAATGGGGCAGATCAGGGTCCAGATGCGCCCAATCGGGCGCTGCGTCGGTCCAGATGACCGCCTGAGGGGCCAGAAGATCGGGATCGTCCAGCGCTCCCGCCCGGATGAAGCTCAGGTGCGGGCGCGATTCGGCCAGGCTGAAGAGCGGCGTGCCGCATTCGGGGCAGAAGCCGCGCCGCATCGCCGTGCCGCTGTCCGCGATGCTGTGATGCCAGCGCACCTCGCCCGTGACCGTCAGCTTGTCGGACGGGAAGCAGACGTTCACGGTCCCCGATCCGCCCCCCAGATATTGGCAGAGCCGGCACCAGCACATGCGCGCCGCCAGAGGTTCCGCGTCGATGGCTATCCGCACCCTTCCGCACAGGCATCCGGCTTGATGAGGCATGGTTCGGGCCTTTCCGATGGGCGGGAGGGGAGCGGCCCCTACCGTCCCTGCCGCCTGGCCATGAAGGCCAGCCGTTCGAACATCATGATGTCCTGCTCATTCTTGAGCAGGGCGCCGTGCAGCGGCGGGATCGCCTTGGTGGGATCGCGATCCTGCAACACCTCGAGCGGCATGTCCTCCGCCAGGATCAGCTTCAGCCAGTCGAGCAGTTCGCTGGTCGAGGGCTTCTTCTTGAGGCCGGGAACTTCGCGGATTTCGTAGAAGATCTCCAGCGCGCGGTTGACCAATATCTTCTGGATGCCGGGGAAATGCACGTCGATGATGGCCTGCATCGTCTCCCGGTCGGGGAATTTGATATAGTGGAAGAAACAGCGGCGCAGAAAGGCGTCGGGCAGTTCCTTCTCATTGTTGGAGGTGATGACGACCACCGGCCGTTCCTTCGCCGCCACGGTCTCTCCCGTTTCATAGACGTGGAAGGCCATGCGGTCGAGTTCCTGCAACAGGTCGTTGGGGAATTCGATGTCGGCCTTGTCGATCTCGTCGATTAGCAGCACCGGAAGGGTGGGGGATGTGAACGCCTCCCACAGCTTGCCCTTGCGGATATAATTGCCGATGTCGTGAACGCGCTGGTCGCCAAGCTGGCCGTCGCGCAGCCGGGCGACGGCGTCATATTCATAAAGGCCCTGATGCGCCTTGGTCGTCGACTTGACATTCCATTCGATCAGCGGCGCGTCGAGGGCCTTGGCGATTTCCTGCGCCAGAACGGTCTTGCCGGTGCCCGGCTCCCCCTTCACCAGCAGGGGGCGGCGAAGCAGCACCGCAGCGTTGACCGCGACCTTCAGATCGTCGGTGGCGACATAATCCTGCGTGCCTTCGAACCGCATATTCCTGTTTCTCATCCTGCCTGCGTCGCGCCAACTATGGCAAAGCAGGGGATGAGCGCAAAGCCTTTATGCGCGGTTCAGCGTCTGATCCTTGCCGGCGCGGATCCCGGCGCGGGCCTGAAGCACGTCCCACAGCCCGCGATGCTGGTTGAGCAACTGGCGCGTTCCGAACAGGATGGCGCGGTCGATGGCGTCGTCGCCGCCGATCTGCCTGGCGACCTCCAGCGTCGCGGCGCGATCCGGAAGGTCGCAGAGATGGGGTTCCAGCCCGACGCGAATCGCGGCGATGTCCAGCACGTGCCGCACCGCCCGCCAGTCGAGCACCAGCGCGATGGCTGCCCCCATGGCGCAGCCGCGCCGGTCCGACTGGGCCAGCATGTCGAGCGCGTGGCGCTGCTGGCTGACGACGGTTTCGCAATCGCTCTGCCCTGCGGTGCTGGGAGCGGGGCCGACGGCGACCGTCACCTGGGTCAGATAGGCCCGTTCCCGCGCGAAGGCGTCGGCCGCCTGGACCAGCCAGGCCCGCGCCGCATTGTCGGCAGAGCGCGTGGCGGCATGGTCGATCACGCCGGGATGACGGCCATGGAGCAGGCAGAGATAATAGGCCGCGTCCGCCAGGTCGGGCAGCGACAGCGCGGCATTCGGCCCGAAACTCGCCCGCGCGCCGCTGGCATAGCCATGGCCGGCGGTGCCGTCGGCGGCGACCACGGCGTCCAGAATCTGCGATACATCGCCAAATTGATAGCGCGGTGCTGCTTCGCTCATCATCTTCCCCTGCACGCGCCGGACAACCAGCGGAGCCACATTCCGCGACCGTAGAGAGTCGAGGTAAAAGAGGAGTTTACGCCAGTAAAAAAGGGCGGCCAAAAGCCGCCCTTTCGGATCATTCCGCCGTATCCCGGCCTCGGCCTGCCGATACGCCCTTATTGGTCGAGGAAGCTGCGCATCTTGCGGCTGCGGCTGGGGTGCTTCAGCTTGCGCAGCGCCTTCGCCTCGATCTGGCGGATGCGTTCGCGGGTCACGCTGAACTGCTGGCCCACTTCCTCCAGCGTATGGTCTGTGTTCATGCCGATGCCGAAGCGCATGCGCAGCACGCGCTCCTCGCGGGGCGTCAGCGACGCGAGGACGCGGGTCACGGTTTCCTTGAGGTTCGCCTGGATCGCGGCATCCACGGGGATGATCGCATTCTTGTCCTCGATGAAGTCGCCCAGGTGCGAATCCTCCTCGTCGCCGATCGGCGTTTCCAGGGAGATCGGTTCCTTGGCGATCTTCATCACCTTGCGCACCTTCTCCAGCGGCATGGACAGGCGCTCGGCCATCTCCTCCGGAGTCGGTTCGCGACCCTGTTCGTGCAGGAACTGGCGGGACGTGCGGACCAGCTTGTTGATCGTCTCGATCATGTGGACCGGGATGCGGATGGTCCGCGCCTGGTCCGCGATGGATCGGGTGATCGCCTGCCTGATCCACCAGGTGGCGTAGGTGCTGAACTTGTAGCCGCGCCGATATTCGAACTTATCGACCGCCTTCATCAGGCCGATATTGCCTTCCTGAATAAGATCAAGGAATTGCAGGCCGCGGTTCGTATATTTTTTAGCGATGGAGATGACGAGGCGCAGGTTCGCCTCGACCATTTCCTTCTTCGCGATGCGCGCCTCGCGCTCGCCCTTCTGCACCATGTTGACGATGCGGCGGAATTCGGAAAGCGACATGCCTGTCGCCTGCGCGATCTCGCTCACCTCGACGCGGATGCGCTCCACGGCGCGTCCCTCGGCAGCGGCGAAGGCCGCCCACTTCTTGTCCAAGCCCGACACCTTGTCGAGCCAGCCATCGTCCAGCTCATGGTTCACATAGCGGTCGAGGAAATCCTTGCGGCTGACCTTGTGCCGCTCGGCCAGGCGCAGCATCTGCCCGCCCAGCGCGGTCAGGCGCCGGTTATAGGCATAGAGCTGGTCGACCAGATATTCGATCTTCTGCTGGTGGAACTGGACGCTTTCGACCTCGGCGGTGAGCTGCTCGCGCAGTTCCTGATAGTCGTCCTCCGCCTTCTGGCTCAGCGTCTCGCCATTGGCCATGGCGGCCATGCGCGATTCCTGCGCCTTGGAGAAGGTGCGGAAAATCTCCGTGATGGTCGCGAATTTCTCCAGCGCCATCGGTTTCAGCGTCTCTTCCATCTGGGCGAGGGAAAGGGTGTTGTCCTCCTCTTCCTCCTCTTCCATCCGGCGGGCGCGCCGCTCGGTCAGGCCGTCCTCATCCTCGTCGGTATCGGCGGATTCCTCCTCCGGCTCCTCCTCTTCCTTGAAGCTGGGGCCGGCGGTCTTCTCGCTGATCTCGCCATCGTCGTCCTCGGCGCCCTCCTCCAGATTTTCCGGGGCCGGATCCTTGGACAGCATCGCGTCGAGATCGAGGATCTCGCGCAACTGCATCTCGCCATTGTTGAGGGCGGTCGACCATTCGATGATCGCGTTGAAGGTGGTCGGGCTTTCGCACAGCCCCAGGATCATCGTGTCCCGGCCCGCCTCGATCCGCTTGGCGATGGCGATCTCGCCCTCGCGGCTGAGCAGTTCCACCGCCCCCATTTCGCGCAGGTACATGCGCACGGGGTCGTCCGTCCGGTCGACCGTTTCCTTCTTCTTCTCGGTGACGGGACGCGGCGAGCCGTCATCATCGGCGCTGTCGTCCGCGCTGTCGTCGTCGCCGTCGTCGCGCTGGTCGTCGCCGTCCTCGCCGGCTTCCTCATTCTCGACGATGTTGACGCCCATTTCGTTGAGCGCGGACATGATGTCCTCGATCTGTTCGGAGGACATCTGGTCCTGCGGCAGCGCGTCGTTCAACTCGTCATAGGTGATGTAGCCGCGCTTCTTCGCGCGGGCGATCAGCTTCTTGACCGACGCCTCGTTCAGATCCAGCAGCGGCGCATCGCCGGTATCCTGATCTTCGCCCGCACCCTTGCCGTTCGCCTTGCTCGCCATTTATTCGCCTTAATTCCGCCGCCCCCGTGAAAGGGACGATCCATATCATATAATATCTTCGGACTGCGCCAGTTCCGCCAGGCGGCGATCATGATCCAGCTTCAACCGGCGGACCCTTTGCTGTTCGGCAAAGCTGTCCTCGTTGAGGTCGTCTGTCGCCCGCCGTGTGGCCTCCGCCAACGCCGCCTCCAGCTCCGGTCCCTGCGCCATCACCCGAATCGCCTCGTCCAGATCGCGCCGCACGCGATCCGAGTCGGCCTTGCTTCTGTGGGGGGTGAATGTGAACGTGTCGGCCCGGAGCATCCCCTTTGCCATATTATACACTTCACCTTGCCCCAATATGGTAAGGAGGCCATCGGTTTCAACTGTTTCTTTGCCGAACGACGCGGCGATCATCGCGTTCAGCAATTCCGCCAGCACGGGGTCGGCGATGCGAAGCCCCGCAAGCATCTCGCGATGCAGCGCAATCTGTTCGGGATGCCGCAACAGGCTGGCCAGCACGGCGCGCAGCAGGCGTTGCTCCATGCCGCTGGCGCCGATCGCCCGCGCCTCGCTTCCGGCGGGGGGAAGGGGGGGCTTCCAATTGCCCCGCCGGTCGCGCTGCCAGCCGGAGCGGGCGCCGCTCCCGCCGCGCTGATGACGGGGCTGGAATGCCGCCCGCGCAAAGAACAGCGCGTCATAGCGTTCCCGAAAGGCGTGGACATAATGCGCCCGCACGTCGGGATGGGCGATGGCGTCGGTGATCGCGGAAAGGCGCTGCTTGAGCGCGGCGCGCTGTTCCGGCGTGTCCAGCGGAGCGGCGGCCCGTTCATATTTCCATAGCCGCTCGACCAGCGGTTCGGCCGCGCCCAGCACCGTTTCCATGGCGGCAGGCCCTTCGGCGCGGATCAGGTCGTCCGGGTCTTTGCCTGCCGGCAGCGTCGCGAAGGCCAGGCTCATCCCCGGCCGCAGCAGCGGCAAGGCGCGCGTCGCCGCCCGGATCGCCGCCTTCTGCCCCGCCGAATCGCCGTCGAAGCAGAGGATCGGCACATCGGCCATCTTCCAGAGCCGCTCTATCTGATGTTCGGTCAGCGCGGTGCCCAATGGCGCCACCGCTTCCTCAAATCCGGCCTGGGCGAGGGCGATCACGTCCATATAGCCCTCCACGACGATGATCCGTTCCGTCTGGCGGCTGGCGGGGGATGCCCGGTCGATATTGTAGAGCGTCCGCCCCTTGTCGAAGAGGGGCGTGTCGGGGGAGTTCAGATATTTGGGCTCGCCCGCGCCCAATATGCGCCCGCCAAAGGCGATCTCCCGGCCGCGAATGTCCCGGATCGGCAGCATCAGCCGGCCGCGGAAACGGTCATAGCTGTCGCGTTTCCTGCCCCCGTCCGGCTCCGCGCCATCGGGATCGATCAGCAATCCCGCCTCGATCAGCAGAGGCTCGCCGAAATCCTTGAGCGCCGCCTTCAGCCGCCCGCGCCCGTCAGGGGAAAATCCGAACCCGAAGGCCTTGGCGGTCGCCGCGCTTATCCCCCGCTTCTGGAGATAGGCCCGCGCCTCCCCACCCTCTATCCCGCCAAGCTGCTCCTCGAAAAAGCCCTGCGCCGCGGCCATGACGTCGTGCAGCCCCTTGGCCTGCTCCGCCCGCTTGGCGGCGCGGGGATCGGGCGCGGGAACCTCCATGCCCGCCGCCTGCGCCAGTTCCTTCACCGCCTCCATGAAGGGCAGGCCGCGCTGATCGGTCATCCAGCGGATCGCGTCGCCATGCGCCCCGCAGCCGAAACAGTGGTAGAAGCCCTTTTCGTCGTTGATGGTGAAGCTGGGCGTCTTTTCGTTATGGAAAGGGCAACAGGCCTTATATTCGCGCCCCGCCTTCTGCACCTTCACCGTCCGCCCGATCAGGGTGGACAGCGAGGTGCGGGCGCGCAGTTCATCCAGGAAGGCGGGGGATAGGCTCATGCTTAGCTGGCATCCTCGCCCCTGAATTCATCTCCCCCACACCCGTTCGTTTCGAGCCCTTCGACTGCCTGCGAAGGCAGGCGCTCAGGACAGGCCGAGGTCGAGAAACGCTCACGCGGCGGCCGGGCGAAATGAGACACTGAAGACCAATTCCCCGCTATCATTGCTTCCTTCTTGGCGCGCGACCAGCCGCCAACGATCCGCTCCGCCTCCAAGGCTTCGATCCGCGAAGAAAAAGCCTCGCTCCAAACGAGCGTCACCGGCAAACGCCTACGCGTAAACTGGCTTCCTTGCCCTGACTGATGCTGTCCTATCCGATGCTCCAGATCGTCGGTATGCCCTGTATAATAGCGCCCGTCCGAGCATCGCAGCATGTAAGTCCAGAACGCCATGATTTGATTATGCCGGAACAAGCGCCGATGTCGAGCCGCACATACCCCCACCGTTCGTTTCGCCCCCCTCCGTTCGTTTCGAGCGTAGTCGAGAAACGATATGTGTCCGCTTTCCGTTTCTCGACTACGCTCGAAACGAACGGGGGTCGGAATAAGGGAGGCGGTCAAAAATGCCGCGCTCCCGCCAAACCCCTTTAAGAAAGTGCCGCCTTCACCAACCCGCTGGCCTTGCTCATATCGATCACCGACCCGTGCCGTTCCTTCAGCACGGCCATGACCTTGCCCATATCCTTGACGCTCGCGGCGCCTACCTCTGCCTTGATCCCCTCGATGGCGGCCTTGGTCTCATCCTCGCTGAGCTGCTGCGGCAGGAAGCTGTCGATCACGTCCAGCTCCGCCTGCTCCTTCGCCGCCAGCTCGTCGCGCCCGCCATTCCTGAACATCTCGATGGATTCGCGCCGCTGCTTCGCCATCTTCTGCAACACCTCGACCACGATCACATCGTCATCCGGCACGTTCGAGGCGGTGCGCAACTCGATATCCCGGTCCTTCAGCTTCGCCAGGATCAGGCGCACGGCGGCCAGCCGATCCTTCTCCCCGGCCTTCATGGCGGCGACCTGGGCGCTCTTAATCTCGTCGCGAATCATGCGAATGAATCCTGTCTCTTCCGGAAAGGTCCAGATATAACGCCAAAAGAGATTTTTAACAGGAGTTGACCCGGCGGCCTCACCCGCATAGGTGACCGGCCGTTTAACCCGCTTCAGACGGGTTCCCGCAAAAGCATAAAGGACGATATGACCATGGCGAACGCCAAGACCCTCATTGTGCCCAAAGGAGCGACAGGGGTATTGGTTTTCGCCGATGGCTCGGCGGTGTTCGGCCGCGGTTTCGGCGCTGTCGGCGATGCGGTGGGCGAGCTTTGCTTCAACACGGCGATGACCGGCTATCAGGAAGTGATGACCGACCCCAGCTATGCGGGCCAGATCGTCACCTTCACCTTCCCGCATATCGGCAATGTCGGCACCAACCTGGACGATGTGGAGGCCGACCTGCCCCACGCGCTGGGCTGCGTCGTGCGGCAGGACGTCACTGAACCCAGCAATTTCCGCAATGTCGAACCCTTCGACCAGTGGATGAAGGAAAATGGCCGCATCGGCCTTTCCGGGGTCGACACCCGCGCCCTGACCCGCATGATCCGCCTGAAGGGCGCGCCCAATGTCGTGATCGCGCACGATCCGCAGGGGCGGTTCGACATCGAAGCGCTCGCCAACAAGGCCGCCGCCTGGCCGGGTCTGGAGGGTATGGACCTCGCCATCGAAGTCTCCGCCAAGGAAAGCCGCCTGTGGAAAGACGGCGTGTGGAAGCTGGGCTTCGGCTACGGCCTCGATGAAGCCGGTGAAGAGCGCCCCCATGTCGTCGCCATCGATTATGGCGCGAAGAACAACATCTTCCGCAACCTCGTAAAGGCCGGCGCCCGCGTCACCGTCCTGCCCGCCACCGCCAGCTTCGAACAGGTGATGGAGCAGAATCCCGACGGCGTCTTCCTCTCCAACGGCCCCGGCGATCCGGCCGCAACCGGCGAATATGCCGTGCCGGTGATCCGGAAGGTGCTGGAAGCCGGCAAGCCTATCTTCGGCATCTGCCTCGGCCACCAGATGCTGGCGCTGGCGGCGGGCGCGAAGACGATCAAGATGCACCAGGGCCATCGCGGCGCCAACCACCCGGTCAAGCGCCTGTCCGACGGCCTGGTCGAGATCACCTCGATGAACCACGGCTTCGCGGTGGACGCCGACACGCTGCCCGCCAATGTGAAGCCGACCCATGTGTCGCTCTTCGACGGCAGCAATTGCGGCATCGAACTGACGGATAAAAGGGCCTTCTCGGTCCAGTACCACCCCGAAGCCTCGCCCGGCCCGCAGGACAGCTTCTACCTGTTCCAGCGGTTTGTGGAGGGTTTAAGATCGTGACCACGGGTCCGGAAAATGTGGGACGGCTTCCTGATAGGCTCGTAGGATGTGGCGACCCGCATACAATTTCAGTCCGCCCCACATTATCGCGATATCGTCATGATAGTCGCTACCTATGGTAACATCGTTGATCTTGAATGCATTGGGGCAATACCCCACCATCACGTTGAAGGTAAACTTATTTTGTTCGAAGATGTGATTTCCACTGGAGATATGGCAAGCAGCATTGCGGCAATCATTGATCAAATCGGTGACGTCGCGCTCTTTGCCATTCACAGGTGAAATATCATCCTTGAAAGATATCCGATTTCCTCTGTTGGCTGATTTTTGTAGCAAGTCGCTTAATTCAATTAGGATTTGTGTAATGCAAGGACGAAAGAATGGGCTTTGGCTACCTTCTGAACTTAGAATGCCGGTTCCTATGATTTCTTTTATGCTTCTAATTGAACTGTAAGCATCCATGTCAGCATAATCAGCTGGGTTTGAGCCAGGTTTTTTCACGCGGTCCCCCTAGTGGGTGGAATGATTTGTAGGACATAGACGAAATAATGCCCAAACGCACCGACATCTCCTCCATCCTCATCATCGGCGCGGGCCCGATCATCATCGGTCAGGCTTGCGAGTTCGACTATTCGGGCACGCAGGCGGTGAAGGCGCTCAAGGAAGAGGGCTATCGCATCATCCTGGTGAATTCCAACCCGGCCACCATCATGACCGACCCGGAATTTGCCGACGCCACCTATGTCGAGCCGATCACGCCCGAAATCGTGGCGAAGATCATCGAGAAGGAACGCCCCGACGCGGTGCTGCCGACCATGGGCGGCCAGACCGCGCTCAACACGGCGCTGGCGCTCTTCAATGACGGCACGCTGGACAAGTTCGGCGTCAAGATGATCGGCGCCGACGCGGCCGCCATCGACAAGGCCGAGGACCGCCTGAAATTCCGCGACGCGATGGACAAGATCGGCCTGGAATCCGCCCGCTCGCGCATCGCCCACACGATGGAAGAGGCGCTGGAGGCCCTGGAATTCACTGGGCTTCCCTCCATCATCCGCCCCAGCTTCACGCTCGGCGGCACCGGCGGCGGCGTCGCCTACAACAAGGAAGAGTTCAAGCGGATCGTCGCCGAAGGCCTCGACGCCTCGCCAACCACCGAAGTGCTGATCGAAGAGTCGCTCCTCGGCTGGAAGGAATATGAGATGGAGGTCGTCCGGGACCGGAACGACAATGCCATCATCATCTGCTCGATCGAAAATGTCGACCCGATGGGCGTCCATACCGGCGATTCCATCACCGTCGCGCCCGCGCTGACGCTGACCGACAAGGAATATCAAATCATGCGCAACGCGAGCATCGCGGTGCTGCGTGAAATCGGCGTGGAAACAGGCGGTTCGAACGTACAGTTCGCAGTCAATCCGAAGGATGGCCGCCTGATCGTCATCGAGATGAACCCCCGCGTCTCCCGTTCTTCGGCGCTGGCGTCGAAGGCGACCGGCTTCCCCATCGCCAAGGTCGCGGCGAAGCTGGCCGTCGGCTATACGCTGGACGAGATCGAGAACGACATCACCGGCGCGACCCCGGCCAGCTTCGAGCCGACCATCGACTATGTCGTGACCAAGATTCCGCGCTTCGCCTTCGAAAAGTTCAAGGGGTCCGAGCCGCTGCTCGGCACCGCGATGAAGTCGGTGGGCGAGGTGATGGCCATCGGCCGCAACATCCATGAATCGATGCAGAAGGCGCTGCGCGGCCTGGAAACCGGCCTTTCCGGCTTCAACAATGTCGATCATCTGGAGGGCGCGCCCAAGGACGACATCGTCGCCGCCCTGGCCCAGCCGACCCCGGACCGCCTGCTGGTAGCCGCGCAGGCCCTGCGCGAGGGGCTGACCGTCGCGGAAATCCACGCCATCGCCAAGTTCGATCCCTGGTTCCTGGAGCGGATCAAGGAAATCATCGATGCGGAGGCCGAAATCCTCAGCAACGGCCTGCCGCAGGACGCGGACGGCATGCGCCGCCTGAAATCCATGGGCTTCTCCGACAAGCGCCTCGCTTATCTGGCGCTCAAGTCCGCCAATCTGCGCGGCATGGAGCGGGGCATCGCGCGCGGTTCGGGCCTGATCCACGAAGCGGTCAAGGCCATGACCGGCGGCGTCACCGAGGATGAGGTTCGCGCCCTGCGCCACCGGCTGGGCGTGCGTCCGGTCTTCAAGCGCATCGACACCTGCGCCGCCGAGTTCGAGGCGAAGACGCCCTATATGTATTCGACCTACGAAGCTCCGATCTTCGGCGAGGCGGAAAATGAGGCGCAGCCCAGCGACCGGAAGAAGGTGGTGATCCTGGGCGGCGGTCCCAACCGGATCGGGCAGGGGATCGAGTTCGACTATTGCTGCGTCCACGCCTGCTTCGCGCTCAGCGAGGCCGGTTACGAGACGATCATGGTCAACTGCAACCCCGAAACGGTGTCGACCGACTACGACACCTCGGATCGCCTCTATTTCGAACCCCTGACCGCCGAAGACGTGTTGGAAATCCTCAGCGTCGAAATGTCGAACGGCACGCTGGCCGGCGTCATCGTCCAGTTCGGCGGCCAGACGCCGCTCAAGCTGGCGCAGGCGCTGGAGGATGCGGGCGTGCCGATCCTGGGCACCAGCCCCGACGCCATCGACCTTGCCGAAGATCGCGAGCGGTTCGCCGCCCTCATCGACAAGCTCAAGCTCAAGCAGCCGGCCAACGGCATCGCCCGCAGCCGCGAGGAGGCCATCGCCGTCGCCAACCGCATCGGCTATCCGGTCCTCATGCGCCCCTCCTATGTCCTTGGCGGCCGCGCCATGGAGATTGTCGACGGCCAGGCGCAACTGGAGGAATATATCGCCACCGCCGTTCAGGTGTCGGGCGACTCTCCGGTCCTGATCGACCAATATCTGCGCGACGCGGTGGAGGTGGATGTGGACGCGCTCTGCGACGGCGACGACGTGGTGGTCGCCGGCGTGCTCCAACATATCGAGGAGGCGGGCGTCCATTCCGGCGACTCCGCCTGCTCGCTGCCGCCCTACAGCCTGTCGGACGGCATTATCGCGGAGATCGAGCGTCAGGCCGACGTCCTGGCCCGCGCCCTGTCGGTCCGCGGCCTGATGAACATCCAGTTCGCGGTCAAGGATGGCGTCGTTTACCTGATCGAGGTCAATCCCCGCGCCAGCCGGACGGTGCCCTTCGTCGCCAAGGCCATCGGCACCCCCATCGCCAAGATCGCAAGCCGCGTGATGGCGGGCGAGAAGCTGAAAGACCTGCCGAGGATAGACCGGAACGCCATCGGTCATATCGCGGTCAAGGAAGCCGTCTTCCCTTTCGCTCGCTTCCCCGGCGTCGATCCGGTCCTCTCGCCGGAAATGAAGAGCACCGGCGAAGTCATGGGCATCGACAGCGATTTCGCCACCGCCTTCGCCAAGGCGCAGCTGGGCGCGGGGACCATCCTGCCCAAGGGCGGCACGGTGTTCGTGTCGGTCAAGGACAGCGACAAGCCGGTGATCCTGCCCGCGGTGCAGAAGATGGCGGCGCTGGGCTTCACCATCATCGCCACGGGCGGCACGGCCCGCTATCTGGGGGAGCAGGGCATCGCCGTCCAGCCGGTCAACAAGGTGGCCGAAGGGCGCCCCCATATCGTCGACAGGATCACCGACGGCGACGTCGACCTGATCTTCAACACGACGGAAGGGTGGCAGTCGCTCAAGGACAGCAAGGCGATCCGCACCAGCGCGCTGCGCGCCAAGGTCGCCAGCTTCACCACCGCGGCGGCCAGCGTCGCGGCGGCGAACGCCATCGAGGCGCTTCGGGGGCATGCCCTTGAAGTGCGTTCGCTCCAGTCCTATTATCCTGTGTCGCAAGCCTGATCCCCTGCACAAGGAAGCATGCTGCGGGCGGCCCCAGGGTGGGGGCCGCCAAAGGGAAGTTTTGACGAAGGATTTGCAAGAATGGCGACCGTCGAGAAGATGCCGATGCTGCAGATGGGCTATGACAAGCTCAACGAGCAGCTCCGCGAATTGAAGGCCGAGCGGCCGTTGATCGTGGACGCCATCGAAGAAGCCCGCGCGCACGGCGACCTGTCGGAAAATGCCGAATATCACGCCGCCAAGGAGCGTCAGGGCCAGGTCGAAGCCACCATTGCCGATCTGGAAGACAAGCTGTCACGCGCCCAGATCATCGATCCCAGGACGCTTTCGGGCGACAAGGTCGTGTTCGGCGCCACCGTCACCCTGCTCGACGAGGACGACAAGCCGGTGAAATACCAGATCGTCGGCCAGGCCGAGGCGGACGCCAAGGTCGGCATGATCAGCTATAACAGCCCGTTGGGCCGCGCGCTGATCGGCCGCCAGATCGGCGAGGAAGTCGAAGTGTCGGTGCCGTCGGGCGACAAATTCTACCTGGTCGACAAGATCGATTTCATCTGATCCATCCGTGAAACTGCCTGCCGGCCGCATGACGAACGGGATCGCGGCGATAACCTTCGCCGCGTTTCTCCTGCTCTATCTGACGGGGCAGGTCGACAATGCCGCCATCATCGCCGGGTTCATCCCGGCGCGGGTGGAGGATGGCGCGCTGCTGGCCGGCATGGCGGCGGTGCCGGTCTGGCTGACGCCGATCAGTTGCACGCTCGTCCACGCCAACTGGCTGCATATCGGCTTCAACCTGTTCATGTTCGTCTTTTGCGGGCGGCAGGTGGAGCATGTGCTGGACAAGGGCGGGACGCTGCTGCTCTACATCGCGGGAGCCTATGGCGCGACGGCGCTGCAATGGGCGATCGATCCGCACTCCACCAGTCCGATGGTGGGCGCCAGCGGCGCCATATCGGCGATCATCGCCACCTATGCGCTGCTTTACAGCCAGCAGAAGGTCCGGCGCGTGGGGCCGGTGTCGGCCAATCTGGTCCGCCTGCTCTGGCTGGCGGCGAGCTGGATCGCGCTCCAGCTGATGATCGGTTTCGCCACGGCCCAGGGTCTGGGCGACATTGGCCGGATCGCGATCGCCGCGCATATCGGCGGCTTTCTGGTGGGGCTGGTGCTGACGCGGCCGCTGCTGCGCTGGCGTTTCCGCAAGCGTCCCCAGCCCTTTTCCTGAAGGTCTGTCAGCAGCGCCCGCTTTCCCGGTCCTCAGCCGCTGGGCAGGTCGGGTTCCAGCAGCCGGTGCAGGTGCACGATCACATAGCGCATCTCCGCATCGTCGACCGTCCGCTGCGCCGCGCCGCGCCAGGCATTTTCGGCGGCGGCATAATCGGGATAGACCCCGACCAGTTCGATCGAGTTCAGATCTTCGAAATCCAGCGTCTGGGGATTTTTGACGCGACCGCCCATTACAAGGTGCAGCTTGCTCATGGTATCTTATGTTCTCCCGTTCGGTGAACCCATACCCTAGCAGGCCGCCCGCACCCGTCCAAGGGGGCAGGCGGTCGGACCGGCATGCTTTTGGCGGCGGCGCGATCAGCTTTTCGGCAACCGCGCCTTTACCGCTTCGCTGAGGGCATCGACCTTGGCGGCCACCAGCGCCGCGACGTCGTCGGCAAGGCGCGACGCCTTCGCGCCCAGATCGGCCGACGCCACGGTGTCGCGGGCCGATGCCGCCGCTTCCTTCGTTCCCTCGGCCGCATTGTGCAGCGCTTCACCGGCGTTGGCGCGCAGGCTTTCCGCATTTTCCGCCGCCACGGCCTTGGCGGCCAGCGCCGCTTCCAGCACCCTGGTGCCCGCGCTCGTGGCAAGGGCGGGCAGGGCCTTCATCGCGGCGCGGCTCCTGGGGAACATCCAGGCGATGACGGCCCCGGCCGCCACGGCGCCCGCAACGGCGGCGATGGGATGTTCCTGGACGATCTCATTGGCGCGGGCCGCGATCCGCTGCGACCTGTCCCGCGCATCCGCATAGGCGTCGCCGGCCTTTTCGCGGCCGGTCTGGATAAGGTCGCCGGCGCTTTCCCGCGCACGATCCGCCGTGCCGCGGAACTTGCCGGACGCGGTCCCGGCAATGTCGTTCGCCGCCTCGCGGGCGCGGGTGAGTTGAGTGCGGATGTCAGCCATCGTCAGTCTCCGAAATCTCTTCTGTGCGGTTGCTTATCCGAACGTATATCCGCCGGAAAAGTGCCCCCAGCGGACGGCGCAGCAAATAGAAGGCGAGCG